>DASXRH010000556.1:0-4212 GCA_036506715.1 Acidimicrobiales bacterium | reverse complement strand
TGGGCCGGGGGCACGTCGGCCTCCTCGACCGTGAGCCACACCGAGCCCGTCCACGCCCCCTGGGCGCCCATGCCCAGCGCCGCCGCCACCTGGCGCCCGTCGCCGATGCCCCCGGCGGCCAGCACCGGCAGCGGGGCGACGGCGTCGATGACCTGGGGCCACAGCACCACCGACGCCACCTCGCCACAGTGCCCGCCACCCTCGGTGCCCTGGCATACGACGAAGTCGAGCCCGGCCTCCTTGTGGCGCAGCGCGTGCCGGACGGAGCCGCACAGGGCGCCCACCAGCCGGCCGCTCTCCTGGATCCGGGCGACGATGTCGGCCGGCGGGGTGCCGAGCGCGTTGGCCACCAGCCGGGCCTTGTCGTGGCGGAGGATGGCGTCGACCTGCGGGGCGGCGGTGACGGCGGTCCAGCCCAGCAGCTCGCGGTGCTTCTCGTCGGCCGGCAGCTCGGGGACGCCGTGGTCGGCCAGCACCTTGGCCCCGAAGTCGCGGTGCTCCTGCGGCACGAGCTTGGCCATCTCGGCCTCGAGCTGGTCGGGGGTCATGTCGTCGAGGTCCATGCCCTCGTACTTGGAGGGGATGACGATGTCGACGCCGTAGGGCCGGTCGCCCACATGCTCGTCGAGCCAGGCCAGCTCGACCTCGAGCTGCTCGGGGCTGAAACCCACGGCCCCGAGGACGCCCAGGCCCCCGGCCCGGGACACGGCGGCGACCACGTCGCGGCAGTGGCTGAAGGCGAAGATCGGGAACTCGATGCCCAGGGTGTCGCAGATCTCGGTGCGCACGGTGGTCTCCCAGGTGCTCGGGGTCAGGGGGCGGGGAACACGACGGCGGCCGTGGCCGCCGCCCGGCGGGCGATGCGTTCGGCCGACCCGCCGGCGCCGGCGGCCCCGGGGTCGTCGGCGAGCAGCAGCTCCTCCAGGTAGGTGGCGAGCAGCTGACCGGTCACCACGGAGGTGACGGCGGCGCGGTCGACGCCCAGCTCGGGGAACAGCTCGCCCAGCCAGCGGTCGACCGCGCCGTCGAGGGCGGCGGCCAGGCGGCGGGCCTCGGCCCGGGCCACGGGGTCGGCGCGCAGGCCCTCGCCCACCAGCAGGCGCCACAGCCGCAGCTCGCCCAGCGACGCGGTGGCGACGGCGGTGACGAACCGGGCGAGGCGGTCGCGCGACGGCAGGGCGGGGTCGACCGGCAGCACCAGGTCACGCAGGCCGTCGTCGTAGTGGCGCTGGTCGACGATGGCCGCCAGCAGGTCGGACTTGGACCCGACGTAGTGGTACAGGGTGGCGATGTTGAGGTCGCAGGCGGCGGCCAGCTGGCGCATGGTCATGCCCTCGGCGCCGTGGGTCGCCATCAGGTCGAGTGCGGCGGCCAGGATGCGCGCCCGCTGCGACCGTCCCCGCGTCCTGGTGGCCACCCCCTCGGGCATGGCGGCACTCTAACCAATCAAGCGCTTGATCGGGAATCGGCCGGGGCGGTGCGACCGGGGCCCGGCGCCGCCCCGACCGGCCGGTACGGTGCGGCCGTGCTGTTCACGCAGCGGTTCCTGCCCGGCCTGGCGGACGGGACCGTGACCCTTGCCTTCCGCCGCTGGCGGCGCCCGACGGTCAGGGCCGGCGGCCGTCAGCGCACCCCGGTGGGCGAGCTGGCCATCGACGCCGTGGACGCCGTGGCCTGGGAGGACGTCACCGACGCCGACGCGGTCCGCGCCGGCTACGCCGAGCGGGCCGAGCTGGCGGCCGAGCTGGCCCGCCACCCCGAGGGCACGCTGTACCGCATCGCGTTCCACCACGCCGGCGCCGATCCCCGCATCGCACTGCGCCGGCGTGCCGACCTCGACGACGACGAGTGGCGGGCCGTCGCCGCCCGGCTGGACCGCCTCGACCGGGCCAGCCGCCACGGCCCCTGGACGGCCCCGGTGCTGCGCCTCATCGCCGCGCGGCCGGCGGTGCGGGCCGGCGACCTGGCCGACGCGGTGGGGCGCGAGCGGCTGCCGTTCAAGGCCGACGTGCGCAAGCTCAAGGAGCTGGGGCTGACCGAGAGCCTCGACGTCGGCTACCGGCTGTCGCCCCGGGGCGAGGCGGTGCTGGCCCGGCTGGCGGTCAGTGACCGAACATCGCCAGCCACTGGGCCTCGGTCCTCGGCTTGAACACGAAGTTCCACTCGCGGGTCTCGCCCATGGTGGCCGAGGGCTCGGCCGAGTACAGGTGGCCCGGGAACAGGACGGCGTCGTCGGGGACCTTGGCCAGCTTCTGGGTCAGGCTCTCGTAGAGCAGCGCCGGGTCGCCGCCGGGCAGGTCGGTGCGGCCGCAGCCCTCGAGGAACAGGGTGTCGCCCGAGACCAGGTAGCGGCCGTCGACGTAGAAGCACTGGCTGCCGGGCGTGTGACCGGGGGTGTGGATGAGCTCGACCCGCACGTCGCCGACCTCGACCACGTCACCGCTGGTGTGGGTGGTGAGGTCGGACTCGGAGGCCCCGGTGGCCCGCTGGACCCAGCGCGACTCGTCCTGCTGGACGTGCACGGGCACGGGGTTCAGCGCCAGCAGGTCGGCGAGCCCGGCGATGCTGTGGCCCATCATGGCGCCGCCCACGTGGTCGGGGTGGTAGTGGGTGACGAGCGCGCCGCTGGTGTGCATGTCGTCGGCCGCCGCCACGGCGAGCAGCCCGGCCACGTCGTAGGCCGGGTCGACGACGAGGGCCTCGCCGGTCTCCCGGTCGCCGATGAGGTACGCGAAGTTCACCATCTGCCGGGCGATGGGATCGTGCCGGGCGAAGTCCCTCCCCGCCAGCAACTGGCGGAAGTACAACCGGTCGGTGCGGCGGTCAGCGGGGACGTCCACGCCGTCGAGGCTACCGGTCGGGGTCAGGCGCCAGAATGGGGCCCATGGGCACGGGTGAGCGGATCGAGGCGGTGAGCCTCGACGTCGGCGGGGTGCTGGTGGTGCCGGACCACGGGCTGATCGGCCACTTCCTGGCCCGCGCCGGGGTCGACCACGACCGGGCGCTCTTCGCCGACGGCCACTTCCGGGCGATGGCGGCCGTCGACCTGGCCCGCTCGGCACCCGAGGAGTTCACCGACTACCACCATGCCTTCCTGCGGGCCGTGGCCGTGCCCGACGACCAGCTGGAGGCCGGCTGCGCGGCGCTGGCCGCCATCGTGGTGCCGACCGTGTGGAGCCAACCCGTGCCCGGCGCGCTGGCCGCCGCCCGCCGGCTGTCGGCGGCGGGGGTGCGGCTGGCCGTGACCAGCAACTCCGACGGCTCCGTGGCCGATCTGCTGGCCCGGCACGAGATCGCGCAGATCGGCCCCGGGCCCGGCGTCGAGGTCGAGCACGTCAGCGACTCGGGCGCCCTTGGGGTGGCCAAGCCCCACCCCGCCATCTTCACCGCCACCGCCGCCGGCCTCGACCTGCCGCCGGGCCGCATCGCCCACGTCGGCGACAGCGGCTGCTACGACGCCGACGGCGCCACGGGGGCCGGCATGGTCGGCGTCCACGTCGACCCGCTGGGCCTGTGCCCGCAGGCCGGCCACGCCCACGTGTCCTCGCTGGCTGCCTTCGCGGCCGGCCTGCTCGACGACGATTGACCGGTCGGTCAAGTCGACCTACGGTCCGGGCGGTGACGACGACCGCGGGGACCACGGGGACGCCTGACCAGGTCGACGTCCACATCGACATCATGTGCCCCTGGGCCTACCAGTCGTCGCTGTGGATCCGGACCGTGCGCGACCAGACCGGGCTCGACATCGCCTGGCGCTGGTTCAGCCTCGAGGAGATCAACCACACCGAGCCCAAGAAGCACCCGTGGGAGCGGCCCTGGGCCTGGGGGTGGTCGCTGCTGCGCATCGGCACGTGGCTGCGCCGTGACTCGATGGACGCCGCCGACCGCTGGTGCGCCGCCGCCGGGCGGGCGCTGCACGTCGACGGGCGCAAGGTCCACACGCCCGATGTGGCTCGGGCGGTGCTCGACGAGGCCGGCCTCGATCCGGCGGCGGTCGACGACGCCATCGCCGACCCCACCACCCACGACGAGGTCCGGGCCGACCACGACCGGGTCACCGCCCTGGGCGGCTTCGGGGTCCCCACGCTCATCTTCCCGGGCGACCACGCCCTGTTCGGTCCCATCGTGCGGGAGGCGCCCGCCGACCCCGCCGCCGCCCTGCGGCTGTGGGACCTGGTGACCGGCTGGCTCGAGTTCCCGGCCATGTACGAG
>DASXRH010000555.1:0-3783 GCA_036506715.1 Acidimicrobiales bacterium | reverse complement strand
TCGATGAGGCCCCACAGCAGGGTGGCGAGCCCGACGATCGAGAGCACCGCGCCGGGCACGTCGATGCGGGGGGCGGCCGGGTCGCGCGACTCGGGGATAAGCCGGTAGCCGCCCACGAGGGCGATGATCACGATGGGCACGTTGACCAGCAGGACCGAGCCCCACCAGAAGTGCTCGAGCAGCAGGCCGCCGGTGACCGGGCCGATGGCGAGGCCCAGCGCCGCCACGCCGGCCCACACCCCGATGGCCCGCCCCCGCTCGCGGGGGTCGGTGAACACGTTGGTGATGATGGACAGGGTGGCCGGCATGATGAACGCCCCGCCCACGCCCATCACGGCGCGGAAGGCGATGAGCTGGCCCGGGCTGCCGGCGAAGGCGGCCAGCGCCGAGCCGGCGCCGAAGACGGCGAGGCCGAAGGCGAGGGCCTTGTAGCGGCCGAAGCGGTCGCCGAGGCTGCCGGCGGTGAGCAGCAGGCCGGCGAACACGAGGACGTACGAGTCGACGATCCACTGGAGGTCGCTGTCGGCGGCGCCGAGGCCGCCGCGGGCGACGGGGCGGGCCAGGGTGGGCAGCGCCACGTTGAGGATGCTGTTGTCGACGACGATCACGACGAGGCTGAGGCACAGGACGAACAACGTCAGCCAGCGACGGCTGTGGACGGCGTCGGCGTCGTTCTGCCAGTCACGCATGGGGGGCTCCTGCGATTGCTAGTGTGTTTGTGAGCATGCTCAGGACCGTTAGTGAGTATGCTCAGGAACTCCCCGGACTGTCAACGGAATTCCCGAGCGAGCGACCATGGGAGACAACCGATCGACGAGCCGGACCCTTCCCGGAGGGGCCGTCGACCTTGCGTCCCAGTTCTTCGCCCTGTCCCATGGGCTCAAGCGGATCGTCAACGCCCGCTACCGCACGGCCGGGCTGTCGATGGCCCGCCTCCAGGTGCTCCACCACCTCGACGACGCCGGCACCACCCGCATCGGCGGGCTCAGCGAGCACCTCGACGTCGCCGCCCGCACGATGACGTCCACCATCGACGGCATGGTGCGCGACGGACTGGTCGAGCGGCGCGCCGACCCGGCCGATGGCCGGGCCGTGCTGGTGGCGATGACCGCCCGGGGCCGGGCCGCCTACGCCGAGGCGGTCGAGGTCCGCAACGCCATGTTCGACGAGGTGTTCGCCGCCCTCGACGACGAGGAGCGGGCCGCCTTCGCCCGGGTGCTGGCCCGGCTGGCCGACAGCGCCGGCCTGCAAGCCATGATGCCCGGCGACTCCCGTCCCGACTGCGCCTGAGCGGGCGGTCCGCCGGCTCAGCCGGGGCTCGCCACCGCCGGCCGGGCGGTGACCGCCGCCGGCGACGGGTCGTCGGGCGGCAACCGGCTTGACCCTCCGGTCAAGAGTGCCGGTAGCCTGGGGCGATGACCGATCAGGGGCATCGCTTCGAGTCCGTCCCGGCCGTACGCGAGTCGCTCGCCAAGGTCGACTACCTGGCCGACGAGGGCATCGCCGGCGTCGTGTTCCTGGCCGACCGGCTCGGCAAGCCCGTGCTGGTCGAGGGGCCGGCCGGCACCGGCAAGACCCAGCTGGCCAAGTCGGTGGCCGAGATGTCGGGCGCCCGCCTCATCCGCCTCCAGTGCTACGAGGGCCTCGACGAATCGAAGGCCCTCTACGAGTGGAACTACAAGAAGCAGCTGCTGCGCATCCAGGCCGAGCGCAACGACGGCGCCACCTGGTCCGACGTCGAGGACGACATCTTCTCCGACGACTTCCTGCTCACCCGGCCCCTGCTCGAGGCCATCCGGGCCGAGGAGCCGGTGGTGCTGCTCATCGACGAGGTCGACCGGGTCGAGGTCGAGACCGAGGCGCTGCTGCTCGAGATCCTCTCCGACTACCAGGTGTCCATCCCCGAGCTGGGCACCGTGACCGCCCGCCAGGTGCCGCTGGTGTTCCTCACGTCCAACAACACCCGCGAGCTGTCCGAGGCGCTCAAGCGGCGCTGCCTCTTCCTCCACGTCGACTACCCCGACCTCGACCGCGAGCGCGAGATCGTGCTGGCCAAGGTGCCGGGCATCACCGAGAGCCTGGCCGACCAGGTGGCCCGCATCGTGCGCTCGATCCGGCAGCTCGAGCTGAAGAAGCCCCCGTCGGTGTCCGAGACCCTCGACTGGGCCCGCACGCTGCTGCTGCTCGGCGTCGAGCAGGTCGACGCGGCCACCGCCACCGGCACGGCCAACATCCTGCTCAAGTACCAGAGCGACATCACCAAGGCGACCCGCGAGCTCGAGCAGGACACCGCGCTGGGCGGCGAGGCCGCGGCCGGCGCCGGGGCCAAGCCCTGGCAGCGCAGTGGCTGACGACCCCGCCCGCCCGACCGCGTCCGACGGCTCGGGCCCCGGCTCGCCCAACGGCAGCACCGCCGCCGGGATCACCGCCGGCCGCCACGCCGAGCGGGCGGCCGCGGGCGCGGCCCCCGGGACCGAGGGCCGCCCCGCCGGCGAGGGCGCGGCGCCGCCCGCCCCCCGCACCGTCGACGAGGCCGCCACCCGCCTGGCCGAGCTGGGCTCGGGCGTGGCCCTGACCGAGCTGCTGGCCGGGTTCATCGTCGAGCTGCGCACCGCCGGGCTGCCGGTCAGCCTGACCGAGAACCTCGACGCCATGGCGGCGATCCAGCACATCCCGCTCGGCGACCGCGACGCCTTCAAGTACGCCCTGGGCGCCACGCTGGTGAAGAACGCGGCCCACTGGCGGGTGTTCGAGACCGTGTTCGAGGTCTACTTCTCGCTGCGGGGCCGCGAGTACGCGCTCACCGACGAGCAGGCCGAGGCCATGGCCGACCTCGACGAGCTGATGAGCGAGATGCAGGGCGAGCAGGAGGGCGACCAGCGGGGCGCGGGCGGCGGCGGCGAGTCGCTGACGCCCGAGGAGCTGGCCGAGATGCTGTTCAAGGCGCTGGCCCAGGGCAACGAGGCCATGCTCAAGGCCCTGGCCCGCCAGGCCGTCCGCCGCTACGCGGGCATGGAGCCGGGGCGCCCGGTGGGCGGCACCTACTACCTCTACCGCACGCTGCGGAACCTCGACCTCGACGGCGTGCTCGACCGGCTCATGCAGCAGGCCCGCGACCAGGCGCCCGAGCTGACCGCGCTCGAGGAGCGGCTCGAGCGCGACGAGTACGAGTCCCGCATCGAGCAGCTGCGCAAGGAGATCGAGGCCGAGATCCGCCGGCGGCTGGTGGCCGACCGGGGTGTCGAGGCCATGGCCCGCACGCTGCGCAAGCCGCTGCCCGAGGACGTCGACTTCATGCACGCCAGCCGGGAGGAGATGGCCTCGCTGCGCAAGGCCATCTACCCGCTGACCCGCAAGCTGGCCGTGCGGCTGGCCCGCAAGCGGCGCCACGGCCGCAAGGGCCCGCTCGACTTCCGCTCGACCGTGCGCCACTCGCTGTCGACCGGCGGCGTCCCGCTCGAGCCCCGCTTCCGCTACCCCCGGCCGGCCAAGCCCGAGATCTTCGTCGTGGCCGACATCTCGGGGTCGGTGGCGGCCTTCGCCCGCTTCACCCTCCACCTGGTGTACGCCATCAGCAACCAGTTCTCGAAGGTGCGCTCGTTCGTCTTCATCGACGGCATCGACGAGGTCACCCGGCTCTTCGAGGGCATCGAGGACATCGGCGAGGCGGTCCAC
Source organism: Acidimicrobiales bacterium (assembly GCA_036506715.1). GTDB lineage: Bacteria > Actinomycetota > Acidimicrobiia > Acidimicrobiales > VFJN01 > ZC4RG19. The sequence continues at coordinate 108 of DASXRH010000555.1, read as the reverse complement.
CGGGTGAACACGGAGGCCGACGTCATCTGGGTCGACGGCCACAGCGACTATGGCCACGCCTTCGAGGTGTTCTGGCAGCGCTACGGCAAGGACGTGGGCCCGAAGACG
>DASXRH010000554.1:0-2578 GCA_036506715.1 Acidimicrobiales bacterium | reverse complement strand
CGCGGCCGACGTCGTCGACGCCGCCCGGGACCCCGCCTACCGCCTGGTGATCGCCGGCCCGGGCGGCGACGGGACGGCGCTGTCGCTCGCCGACCTGCGGGCCCTGCCCCAGCACGAGGCCACGCTGCCGATCGCCTGCGTGGAGGGCTGGAGCGCGTCGGCGTCGTGGCGGGGCGTCCGGGTCCGAGACCTGCTCGACCTGGTCGGCGCGGCCGACATCGACGTGGTCGTGGTCGAGTCGCTGCAGCGGTCCGGCCGCTACCGGGCCTCCGAGCTGCGGGGCGCCCATGTCCGGGACCGGGACACGCTGCTCGCCCTCGACCTGGGCGGCGAGCCTCTCGACCTCGACCACGGCTTCCCCGCGCGCCTTATCGCGCCCGGCCGGCCCGGCGTGCTGCAGACCAAGTGGGTGGCCCGGCTGGTGCTGCCGTGAGCGTGGCCGGCGGCACGACGTCGCGGCGGGGACTGGTGGTCGGCCTGGCACTCGGCGTCCCGGTCATGCTGTTCGGCGTGCGCGGGGTCCTGCTCGACGCCCGCGACACCCACCCGGCCGAACTCGCCCGGTGGCTGGTGGGAGCGGCCGTCGTCCACGACCTGGTCCTCCTGCCCGTCGTCGGCGCGCTCGGCTGGGGGCTGCGGCGCCTGACGCCCGCGCCCGCCTGGCCGATGGTGCGGGCCGGCGCCATCGTTGTCGGGACCCTGGCCCTCGTGGCCTGGCCCTACGCCGCCAGCTACGGCGCCAGCCCCGGCAACCCGTCGCTGCTGCCCCGCGACTACGTGCTCGGGCCGGCGCTGGCGGCCGCAGCGATCGCGGCGCTGACCGCCGTCGCCGCCGTCGCTACGGTCGGGGGAGTGGACGTCGACGTCGTCACCGAGGTCACGATCGAACGGCCCGTGGCGGCGGTGGCCGCCTACGCGGCCGACCCGGCGAACGCGCCGGAGTGGTACGACAACATCGACTCGGTCACGTGGGAGACCCAGCCGCCGGTGGCGGTCAGCTCGCGGGTGGCGTTGGTGGCCCGGTTCCTCGGCCGCCGGCTGGCCTACACCTACGAGGTCGTCGAGCTGGTGCCGGGCGAGCGGCTCGTCATGCGCACGGCGCAGGGACCGTTCCCGATGGAGACGACCTACACCTGGCGCCCCGAGGGCGAGGCCCGCACCCGCATGACCCTCCGCAACCGCGGCCGCCCCGGCGGCTTCGCCCGGGTAGGCGCCCCGATGATGGCCGCCACCATGCGCCGGGCCAACCGCCGGGACCTCGCCAACCTGCGGACGATCCTGGAGGCCGACGGGCCCGCCGCGCCCTGACACTCAAGGGCGTTGTCAGGCTGTTCAACTCTCCCACGGGCAGCATCATCCGAGAGCTCGTCGCGGAAGCCCAATCAGACCCACACATCAGCGCGGAGCTCCGAGAGCGATTCTGGCAACCGCGACGTGACCTATCTCGAGCCCGCCTTCAGCGCGGCATCGACCGGGGCCGAATCCGCGCCGACATCGACCCCGAGATCGTCCTCGACGCCATCTACGGCCCGCTCTGGACACGCCTGATGGTCCGCCACCTCCCGATGTGCCAACACGACGCAACCCACATCGTCAACGCCATCTGGCCCGGGATCGCAGACCACTGCTCCCGTGACGACGAACCAGCCGCGTGACGTACTCGATCGTGGGGCCGGGCCCGACGCCACGCCCGTATAACAGGTGGCGTCCCGCCCGCACTGTTCGGCTGACGAACCTGACCGAGGAGAGCCATGTACATCGCCGAGGACCTCTACGCACGCGGCGTGGAGACCATGCTCGCCTCCTGGGCGTCCTACGCCGACGGGGCGGGCGGTGCCGCAGTCCACTGTCTGCAGGGCATCACCACCGCCGTCTTCCCGCTTCCACCCGAGGGTGAGCTCTACAACAACGCCCTGCTCGAACGCGACCTCTCCGGCCCCGAGCGTGCGGACGCCATCGACGCCATGGAGGCGTCCTACGCCACCGCCGGCATCGTCCGCTTCGCGGCCTGGGTGCATGAGCGAGACCGTGCGATGTGCGATGACCTCGAAAGGCGGGGCTATGTGGTCGACACCTCCACCCGGGCGATGGCCATGGTGCTCGACGGCGCCCGCCTCCCCGACGTGGACATCGTCCTCGGGGCACCCGACTGGTCCGAGTACCTTCGCGTCCTGGGCGTACCCGGGCTCCTTGCCGGCGCGGACCCCGACGCATTTCACGTCCTGACCGCCCGCCTGGACGGGGAGACCGTGGCGACGGCCATGGCGTTCGACCACCACGGCGATTGCGGGGTCTACAACGTGACGACTCACGAGCACGCCCGGCGGCGAGGGCTGGGCACGGGGCTGACCGCCGCCCTGCTGCGGGACGCGCGCGCCCGCGGCTGCCAGACGGCGAGCCTGCAGTCGACCGAGATGGCCGAGCGGGTGTACGCCGGCGTCGGCTTCCGCGACCTCGGCCGGATCATCGAGTACGTGCCGCAGGCCGAACTCGAGACCACGACGAGCCCGTAGCCGTCGGGGTCGACGAAGCCCCGTGCCGCCTGGCGGGGCCAGCACGGGTCCACCTCGGGTTTTCT
>DASXRH010000553.1:0-1893 GCA_036506715.1 Acidimicrobiales bacterium | reverse complement strand
GCGGACCTCGACCTCGCCGGCGGTGAGGCGCTCGCCGGCCACCTCGATCGCGCCCTCGGCCTCGAGCCGGGCCACCAGCGCCGAGCCGTCGGCGGCGGCCAGGGCGGCCTTGACCTCGTTGACCCGGGGGCCCAGCCGGGGGCCCAGAGCCCGGAAGTTGGGCACCACCGTCCACGTCATCAGCCCCGAGAGCGTGTCGACGTCGTCGACGCCCTTGACGTTGAGCTCGCTCGCCACCTCGGCCATGACCTGGGGGCCGACGGTGGCGCCCGGGTGCAGCACCAGCGCCCGGGGCAGCGGCTGGCGGACCCTGACCTTGGCGTCGGTGCGGGCGGCCCGGCCGAGGGCGACCAGCCGGCGGGCGGCCTCCATCTCGGCGCCGAGGGCGGCGTCGTGGGCGGCGCCCGACGCGGGCCAGTCGGACAGGTGGACCGACGCCTCGCCGGTGAGCGCCACGTAGAGCTCGTCGGCCAGGAACGGGGCGAAGGGGGCCAGCAGCTGGGCAGTCGTCACCAGGGCGTGATGGAGGGTGGCGTGGGCCGCCGGGTCGCTCGCCTTCCAGAACCGGGGCCGGCTGCGGCGGACGTACCAGTTGGACAGGTCGTCGATGAACCGGGCCAGCCGCCCGGCGCCGGCCAGGGCGTCGAAGCCGTCGAGCGCCTCGGTCACCTCGGCGACGGTCGCGTCGAGCTCGCTCAGCACCCAGCGGTCGAGCACGTGGGTGGGCGATGGCGGCGCGCCGGCGCCGGCGGGCGGCTCCCAGCCGTCGAGGTCGGCGTAGGTGACGAAGAAGCTGAAGACGTTCCACAGCGTCACGAGCGTCTGGCGGGTGGTCTCGCGGATGCCGTCCTCGAACACCCGCCGCTGCCCCCACGGTTGGCCGGCCGAGAAGAAGTACCAGCGCAGGGCATCGGCCCCGAACTTGGAGATGATCGTCCAGGGGTCGACGATGTTGCCCCGCGACTTGGACATCTTCTGGCCGTTCTCGTCGACCAGCAGCCCGAGGCACACCACGTTGCGGTAGGGGGTCGACCCGAACACCAGCGTGTTCACGGCGAGCAGCGAGTAGAACCAGCCGCGGGTCTGGTCGATGGCCTCGCAGATGAAGTCGGCCGGGAAGCTGGCCTCGAACCGCCCGTCGCCGGCGAAGGGGTGGTGGAACTGGGCCGACGGCATGGCCCCCGAGTCGAACCAGGCGTCGAGCACCGGGGCCAGCCGCCGCACCGTGCCGTGGCACCCCTCCTCGTGGCACGTCCACGTGACGTCGTCGACATAGGGGCGGTGGAGGTCGAGGTCGGACAGGTCGCGCCCGGCCAGCTCGGACAGCTCGGCCACCGAGCCCACGCAGGTGTCGTACCCGCAGCCCCGGCACCGCCAGATCGGCAGCGGCGTGCCCCAATAGCGGTCGCGCGACAACGCCCAGTCGACGTTGCCCTCGAGCCACCGCCCGAAGCGGCCGTGCTTGATGTGGTCGGGGTACCAGGTGATGGCCTCGTTCTGGGCGAGCAGGTCGTCGCGGCGCTCCTCGGTGCGCACGAACCACGACGTCTTGGCCCAGTAGATGAGGGGCGTGCCGCACCGCCAGCAGTGCGGGTAGCTGTGCTCGTAGGGCTGCTCGGCCACCAGCAGGCCCCGGGCCCGCAGGTCGTCGATGATCGCGGGGTCGGCGTCCTTGACGAACCGGCCGTTCCACGGCGGGACCCGGTGGTCGAAGGTGGCGTCGGCGTCGACCGGGTTGAGCACGGGCAGACCCTCGGTCCGGCCCACCTGGGCGTCCTCCTCGCCGAAGGCGGGGGCGATGTGGACGATGCCCGAGCCGTCGTCGTCGGTGACGTAGTCGGCCGCCACCACCCGCCAGGCGTCCTTGCCCACCACGGGCTCGAGGAAGTCGAA
>DASXRH010000552.1:0-2089 GCA_036506715.1 Acidimicrobiales bacterium | reverse complement strand
GTCGGCCGTGGCCGTGGTCGTGGTCCCGCCGGGCACGATCCGGACCGAGCGGCCAGCCCCGGTCTCGGGCGCCGTGGCGGTGGCCACGTCGTGGGTCACGGCCATGACGGTCCCCACCAGCACCACAGCCGTGGCCGCCAGGCCCGCGGCCACCACCGGTCGGCCCTGCGCCGCCCCGCCGAGGCGGGCGGACCGCTCCCGGGCCGCGGCGACCAGGCCCTGGCGGCGGATGGGCTCCTCCACGTACCGGAACGACAGGGCCGAGAGCGCCAGCACCAGCGCCACCATGGCCATCGTCCGCTGGGGCGACGCGGGCTGCTCGCCGGGCGCGCGGGCCAGGAACACGATCACCGGCCAGTGGATCAGGTAGATCCCGTACGACCGCCGGCCCACCCACCGCAGGGGCCCCCGGGACAGGAGCCACACCGTCCCGGTGGGCGCCGGGTACACCGCCACGGCGATGAGGGCCAGGGTCGCCACGTCGACGAGGGTCAGCCCCCAGCCGAAGGCGGTGGGATCGCGCTCCGACACCGACAGCGCGTACCAGCCGACCACCACCGCGGCGGCCACCGCCACCCCGTCGAGGACGGCGGTGAAGGCCCGGGCGGCGTGGGGTCGCAGCCGGTTGGGGGTCCACACCATGGCCAGGGCCACGCCGAGGAACAGCCCCGCCGCCCGGGTGTCGGTCCCGAACCACAGCCGGGTGGGGTCGCCGTGGGGATCGTGGAGGGCGAGCCGCCACACCGTGGCGGCCAGGGCGCCGGCCAAGGCGATCTTCACCGCCCGCGACCGCGCCCCCCGCACCAGCACCAGCCCGCACAGCAGCGGGAACACCAGGTAGAACTGCTCCTCGATCGACAGCGACCACAGGTGCTCCAGGGCCGAGGGCCCGTCGGCCGCCGCGAAGTACGACCGGTGGTCGAGGATCAGCTGCCAGTTGAGGTGGTAGGTCAGCGCCGCGAACGCCTCGCGCCGCAGGTCGGCCACCCGGTCGGGCTGGACGGCGGCCGCCACGATCAGCGTGCCCGCCACCGTGATCACCATGGCCGGCAGCAGGCGCCGGGCGCGCCGCAGCCAGAACTGGCCCGTGCGGATGGCGCCGGTGCGGTGCCGCTCGTTGACCAGCAGGGCACACACCAGCCACCCCGACAGCACGAAGAACATCTCCACGCCGACGTAGCCGCCGGCCATCCCCGAGTAGCCGAGGTGGTAGCCGAACACCAGGATCACGGCCACGGCCCGCAGGCCGTCGAGCGCCGGTAGGTAGCCGATCTTGCGGCGCTGCCAGGAGGGCCGGTCGTCGACGGTGATCTCCTCGCCGGAGGTGAGGGTGGTGCTCAACAGTCGACGGTGGCGGGATCGACCGCGGTGGTCGTGGACGACGTCGCGGCCCCCGGGACCCGCGTGTTCACCGTGGTGCTGGTGGTCGAGGTCGGCAGGGTGGTCTCGGTGGTGGTGGAGGTCGAGGCGGCCGCCTCGCTGCGCACGCCCGCCCAGTCGGTGCCGGTGACCACCTCGATGCCGATGGCGTCGGCGACCGGCTGGAGGGTGGCGCCCCCGGCCAGCCATCGGGCCACCAGCTCCGCCGCGTCGGTCTGGGCCGGCGGGTAGCGCACGACCGTGCCCTGGGCGCCGCCGCCGGGCTCGTCGCCGGCCACGGTGGCGTTGAAGCCGACGCTGCGCAGCGCGGCGGTGGCGTCGGCGCCCTGGCGGCTGACGCCGGTGCCGTTGCGCACGGTCAGCCGCACCGCGCCGGGGGCGAGCTCGCCGGTGGGCGTGCCCCGGAAGATGGCCAGCGTGGACTCGGTCTCGGGCCCCTCGACCAGCCGCAGGACCTGCGCCTGGTTGACCACGTCGGGGGTGCCCTGCAACGAGTAGGTCAGCAGGCTGTCGGGGTCGAAGGACCGGAACCGGGTGCCGAGGTCGAAGATGTCGCCGGCGGTCAGCTGGCTGTCGACGGTGATGCCCGACAGGCCCACGTCGATGAGCTGGTCGAGCGTGCCGGGGTTGCGGGCCCCCCGGTCGATGGCCCGGCTCAGCGCGCGGCGGATGAAGTCCTGCTGGCGGGCGATGCGGCCCAGGTCGGAGC
>DASXRH010000551.1:0-1800 GCA_036506715.1 Acidimicrobiales bacterium | reverse complement strand
GGGAGATGAGTGGCAGGCACACCGGCATCGGCCGGTCACCGGCGATCACCGTGCCGGTGACGGTGACCCAGCCGAGCCGCAGGACACGCTCGGTGGGCTGGAGGGCATCCAGCGCCGCGAGCCGGCGGAGGCCAGGAGTTGCCGGCCGCGTGACCACCCGGGTCGGCAGCGTGCCATCCACGGCCTCGTGGGGCTCGAACGGCGATCCGGCCAGCAGCGGCATGACCACCGTGACGCCGAGCCATTCGGGCCGCTCGGTGCGGGTGACGTCGAGCGTCTCCGGGGCGGCGCCGGCCGGCAGCAGCGGGTGGGGCGCGGCGTCGGCCCGGACGGCGAGGTCGGCCAGGAAGCGGAGGACGGTGTCGGGGTCCACGGCGGCCGCGAACGTAGCGGCGGCGCCGGGCGGGTATTGGATTCGGCCGGGTCCGGGACCGGCCGTAGCATGGCGGGGTGCCGGTCCCCACCCCGACCACCCCCGCCGCGGCCCCGGCCGCGCCGTCGATCCAGGCCACCGAGGACGAGCTCGCCCGCGTCCGCTATACGACCGACGGCCTGGTCCCCGCCATCGTCCAGGACGCGGCCTCGGGCGCGGTGCTGATGATGGCGTGGATGACCGAGGAGACCCTGCGGCTCACGCTGGCCGAGGGCCGCACCGTGTTCTGGAGCCGCAGCCGCCGGGAGGTGTGGCGCAAGGGCGAGACGTCGGGCGAGGTGCAGCTGGTGCGCGAGGCCCGCTACGACTGCGACGGCGACACCCTGCTGCTCGTCGTCGACCAGCAGGGCGGCGGTGCCTGCCACACCGGCAACCGGTCCTGCTTCTTCCGGGCCTTCGGCGCCGGTGCCGGCGCCCCCACCGCCTGACCGGCCCGCCGTGATCCGGCCGACGCTCGACGAGTTCCGGACGCTGGCCCGCACCCACACGGTCATCCCCGTGTGGCGCGAGCTGCTGGCCGACCTCACCACCCCCGTGGCCGCCTACAGCCGGCTGGTGGGCGACGACACCGGGTTCCTGCTCGAGTCGGTCGAGCACGGCGAGGCCCGCTGGAGCCGCTGGTCGTTCGTGGGCCGCAACCCGCTGGCCACCCTCACCGCCCGGGGCCTCGACGTCACGGTCACCGGCACCGTGCCCGCCTCCGTCCCCCGCGACCAGGGCATCCTCGCGGCGCTGGAGGCCCTGCTCGACGCCTGGCACGCCCCCGCCCTGGCCGACCTGCCGCCCCTCCACGGCGGGGTCATGGGCTACCTGGGCTACGACGTCGTGCGCGAGGTCGAGCACCTGCCCGACGTGCCCAAGGACGACCAGGGCCACGCCGACGCCGTGGTGTCGGTCATCGGCCAGCTGGCCGCCTACGACCACTGGCGCCAGCGGGTCGTGCTCATCGAGAACGTACTGGTTCCCGACGGGGCCGCCGACGACCGGCTCGACGACCTGTACGCCGCCGCCGTCCGCCGGCTCGACGACCTGGCCGCCGACGGGGCCCGGCCGGTCGACGAGATGCTCGTCGACCCCCCCGGCGACGACGACGAGCTGCCCGACGTCCACTCGACCATGGGCGCCGACCTCTACGGCCGGGCGGTGGAGGTGGCCCGGGAGCACATCCTGGCCGGTGACATCTTCCAGGTGGTGCTGGCCCAACGCTACGACTTCCAGCTCGGGGCCGAGCCGTTCGACGTCTACCGGGTGCTGCGCCAGGTCAACCCCAGCCCCTACATGTACTTCGTGCGCCAGCCCGGCCTCACGCTGGTGGGGGCGTCGCCCGAGCCGCTGGTGCGGCTCACCGACGGGCGGGTGATCTCCCG
>DASXRH010000550.1:0-9595 GCA_036506715.1 Acidimicrobiales bacterium | reverse complement strand
TCATCGCCTTCCTGGCAAGCGACTACTCGACGTACATGACGGGCGAGATCGTCAGCGTCAGCTCGCAGCACCCGTAGGCGGAGGAGGACCGATGGCGCAGACCGTGTTCGCGTCGCTGGACGAGCTGCGCGGCGCCGTGGGCGCCGATCTCGGGGTCAGCGACTGGATCGAGGTGACCCAGGCCGACGTCGACCTGTTCGCCGAGGCCACGGGCGACCACCAGTGGATCCACGTCGACGTGGACCGGGCGCGCCGGGAGAGCCCGTTCGGCGGCCCCGTCGCCCACGGCTACCTGACCCTGGCCCTGTCCAACCGGGTGCTGCCCACGCTGATCGAGGTGCGGGGCACGTCGCTGGGGGTCAACTACGGGACGGGCAAGGTCCGCTTCCCCGCCCCGGTCCCGGTGGGCAGCCGCCTGCGGGGCCGGGCCGAGCTGGTCTCGTGCGACGACGTCCCCGGCGGGGTCCAGACGACCATCCGGATCACGATGGAGGTCGAGGGCGGCGCCAAGCCCGCGTGCGTGGTCGAGTCCCTGAGCCGCTGGCTGGCCTGAGCGCCGCTACTCCTCGCGCATGTAGATGGAGCGCTTGGGGGTGCGGAAGAAGTCGCGGAGGAGGGGCTCGAACTCCTCCAGCGCCATCGTCGGGTAGTCGGGGTCGAACGAGGGCTGGTCGAAGTCGGCGCAGAACTCGGCCGTGAGGTCGTACCACTGGTGCCCCGCGAACTGGTCGCGCATGTCGCGGTCGAGGCCGAGGTGGTGGAAGAAGTAGTAGCCCTGGAAGATGCCGTGCTTCTCGACCATCCAGTGGTAGCTCTCGTCGACGAACGGCTTGACGATGGCGGCGCCGATGTCGGGGTGGCTGAAGGAGGCGAGCGTGTCGCCGATGTCGTGCAGCAGCGCGCAGGCCACGTACTCGTCGTCGCGGTCGGCCCGGTAGGCGCGGGTCGCGGTCTGCAGCGAGTGGGTCAGCCGGTCGACCTTGAACCCGCCGAAGTCACCGTCGAGCAGGCGCAGGTGGTCCATCACCCGGTCGGGCAGCCCGGGGTAGAAGGCGAGGCTGGAGGCGGCGATGCGCTGCCAGTCCTCGGCCGTGCCCTCGGTCATGGCGTTGAACGTGGCGCGGGTCTCGTCTGACGTCGGTGCTGACACGGCGTGACCTCCTGAGGCGGTACCCCTAGTTCTACCCCTACACCGAGACGATCACCGACGAGCCGTGGCCGAACAGGCCCTGGTTGGCGGTGATCCCGACCCGGGCGCCCTCGACCTGACGGCCCTCGGCCCGGCCCTGCAGCTGCCACGCCACCTCGCACACCTGGGCCAACGCCTGGGCGGGGACGGCCTCGCCGAAGCAGGCCAGCCCCCCGGACGGGTTGACCGGCACCCGGCCGCCGAGGGTGGTGTCCCCCGAGCGCAGCAGCAGCTCGGCGTCGCCCGGCTTGCACAGGCCGATGTTCTCGTACCAGTCGAGCTCGAGCGCGGTCGACAGGTCGTAGACCTCGGCCAGCGACACGTCCTCGGGCCCGAGGGCCGCCTCCTCGTAGGCGGCCGCCGCGATCGAGTCGCGGAACGTCGCGTCGGCGGGGGCCACCGCCACCGACGAGTCGGTGGCGAAGTTGGGCATCTCGATGACCGTGTTGGGAAAGGTGGGCGCCACCGTGGCCACCGCCCGCAGGCGCAGGGCCGGGAGGCCCCGGCGCCGGGCGTAGGCCGTGGAGGTGAGCACCACGGCGGCCCCGCCGTCGGAGGTGGCGCAGATGTCGAGCAGGTGCAGCGGGTCGGCCACCACCGGCGACGCCAGCACGTCGGCCGCCGCCACCTCCTTGCGGTAGCGGGCGTAGGGGTTGGCCAGGCCGTGGCGGGCGTTCTTGACCTTGACCGCCGCGAAGTCCTCGGGGGTGGCGCCGTGGAGGTCCATGCGCCGCCGGGCGTAGAGGGCGAAGTACGCCGGGTTGGTCATGCCCAGCAGCCGGAACCGCAGCCAGTCGGGGTCGTCCCACCGCTCGCCGGCGTTCGGGGCGAGGAAGCCCTTGGGCGTCGTGTCGGCCCCGACCACCAGCGCGACGTCGCACATGCCGGCCAGGACGCGGGCCCGTGCGGTGTCGAGGGCCTGGGCCCCGGTCGCGCAGGCGGCGTAGGCGGTGGCGACGCGGGCGCCGTTCCAGCCCAGCGCCTGGGCGAAGGTGGCGCCGGCCACGTAGCCGGCGTAGCCGTTGCGGACCGTCTCGCCCCCGACGACCAGCTGCACGTCCCCCCAGTCGAGCCCGGCGTCGGCGAGGGCGGCCCGGGCGGCGGCGATGCCGTAGGTCTGGAACGGCCGGCCCCACTTGCCCCAGGGGTGCATGCCCACCCCGATGATGGCGACGTCGTCACTCATCTCTGCGCCTCGGTGCTCCCTGTCGGCGCTGGCGCCTCCGTGCTCCCTGCCGGCGCTACGGGCTTCCAGCGCCAGATCGTGCGCTCGACGCCGTCGTCGTCGGTGTACAAGGTCTCGACCACCAGCTCGACCGGGGCGCCGACCGTCAGGTCGCCGACCCCGTGCCCGGCCGCCACCTGGCCGAGCACCACCAGGCCCTCGGCCTCGAGCTCGACGGCCGCCAGCGCGAAGGGCTCGTAGGGGTCGGTGGACGGGACGTATGGCGGCGGTGGCTGGTAGCGGGCGTCGGTGTAGGACCACACCCGGCCGGTGCGGGACAGCTCGACCTCGTCGAAGGCCTCGCCGGCGCAGCCGGGGTTGCGGCAGAACCCGGACTCCCGGGGGAAGAACACCGTGCCGCACGCCCGGCAGCGGGTGCCGACGAGCGCGGGCTCGTCACCGGTCGTGAACCAGCCCTCGACGGCCGGGGTCGAGCCGGCACTCGCCATCGCGTCCCTCCATTCCTGACACACCGTCAGGGATCAGACCGCAGTGTGGCACAGCCCGGGTTTGGGGGCGAGTTGTCTGCCGTGGTAGGCAAGCGGATCGCGATGGCCGAAGGACAGGTTTTGGGAGAGCCAAACCCTCCTATGCAGCAAACGGAGTTCACCAAGTCCGAGCGGGAGGCGCTGAAGGCGATCTACCGCTTCACCCGCGACGGCTCGGAGGCCCACACGGGCACCCTCGCCGACCGCCTGGGTCTCTCGCCCGGCACCGTGACGACGCTGGTCAAGCGGCTGGCGGACCGCGGCCTGGTGGACCACCGGCCCTACCAGGGCGTGACCTTCACCGGTCCGGGCCGGCAGGCGGCCGTGGCCGCCATCCGCCGCCATCGGATCGTCGAGCGGTTCCTGTCCGACATGCTGGGCTACGCCTGGAACGAGGCCGACGAGCTGGCCGTGTCGTTCGAGCACGAGCTGCCCGACGAGGTCACCGACCGGCTGTACGTGGCCCTCCACCGGCCCGAGACGTGCCCGCACGGCTTCCCGATCCCGCAGCCCGAGGCCGCGGACCTGCCCAACACGCCCGAGCTCTACGATCTCGAGCCGGGCGACGTGGCCGAGGTGGCGGTGTCGGGCTCGACCGACGCCGAGATCCTGTCCTTCCTCGGCACCCTCGGCGTCGTCCCCGGCGTCGAGGTGGCCGTCGTCGAGAAGCACCCCTTCGACGGCCCCCTGGTCGTCGAGATCGACGGCCACACCCGCACGATCGGGCAGCGGGTGGCGCGCCAGGTGTACGTGACCCGCACGCTCCGCCCCCCGGCGGGCCAGCGGGCCAACGGCGAATCCGACCGAGCAATCTGACAGCGACACAAGGGGGAGTTGCACGATCATGGTGCATCTACTCGCCGCCGAGGGCGGCTACCAGGACTTCACCCTCAAAGGCGGTGAATGGTTCGTCCTGATCGGCGCGGCGCTCGCCGCGCTGCTGGCCATCGGGGTCGGCTTCCTCCTCATGCGGGGGGTGCTGGCCGCCGACCAGGGCACGCCGAAGATGATCGAGATCGCCAAGGCGATCCAGGAGGGCGCCCTCGCCTACCTGCGCCGCCAGTTCCGGACGATCGGCTTCATCCTCATCCCGCTGGCGGTCATCGTCTTCGTCACGTCGGTGGCGGTCGACAAGCCCAACGGCGAGGCGGCGCTGTCCTTCGCCCAGTCGGGCACGTTCCGCACCCTGGCCTTCCTGGCCGGCTGCCTGATGTCGGGCCTCACCGGCTTCATCGGCATGAGTCTGGCCGTACGGGGCAACGTACGCACGGCGGCCGCCGCCCGCGAGGGCAAGATGGCTCCCGCGCTGCAGGTGGCGTTCCGCACCGGCGGCGTGTGCGGCATGTTCTGCGTCGGCCTGGGCCTCATCGGCGCGTCGACGATCATGATGATCTTCCAGAACACGAGCTCAGCCATCCTGATCGGGTTCGGGTTCGGCGGCTCGTTGCTCGCCCTGTTCCTGCGGGTCGGCGGCGGCATCTTCACCAAGGCGGCCGACGTCGGCGCCGACCTCGTCGGCAAGGTCGAGGCCGGCATCCCCGAGGACGACCCCCGCAACCCGGCCACCATCGCCGACAACGTCGGCGACAACGTGGGCGACTGCGCCGGCATGGCCTCCGATCTGTTCGAGTCGTACGAGGTCACCCTCGTCGCCTCGATCATCCTCGGCGTGCCCGCCTTCCAGCGGCTGTTCCCCGACAAGCCCCAGCTGTGGGCCGTGGGCGCCATCTTCCCCCTGGCCGCCCGCGCCGTCGGCGTGCTGGCCTCGATCGTGGGCGTGTTCATGGTGCGCGCCCGCGAGGGCGAGCGGTCGGCGATGACACCGATCAACCGGGGCTTCCTCACCGCCGGCATCCTGACCGTGCTGGGCACGCTGTTCGTCGCCCTCGTCTACGTGGGCAACCCCGCCGGCCGGGTCGGCAGCGTGGGCTGGCGCATGTTCGGCGCCGTGCTGATCGGCCTGATCCTGGCCCAGGTGGCCAGCCGCATCACCGAGTACTTCACCTCGACCGAGACGGCGCCCGTGCGGGAGATCGCCGACGCCGCCGAGACCGGCCCCGCCACCACGGTGCTGGCCGGCACGGCGTCGGGCCTCGAGTCCTCGGTCTGGGCGATCATCGCCATCGCCGTGGCCCTCGGTGCCGCCATCGGCCTCGGCGGCGGCGACACGCAGTTCACGCTGTACCTCGTCGCCCTCACCGGCATGGGCATGCTGGCCACCACCGGCGTCGTCGTGTCCGAGGACACCTTCGGCCCGGTGGCCGACAACGCCGCCGGCATCGCCGAGATGACCGGCGAGTTCCACGGCGAGGCCGAGCGGGTCATGGTCAGCCTCGACGCCGTGGGCAACACCACCAAGGCCGTGACCAAGGGCTTCGCCATCGGCTCGGCGGTGATCGCGGCGGTGGCGCTGTTCGCCAGCTTCATCGAGATCGCCGGCACCGAGGTGCTGGACTCCCGCCTGGTCGAGCAGCTGAAGAACACCTCCGGCGGGATCTTCGCCGCCATCCCGATCAACGTTGCCGACCCCAAGGTGTTCATCGGGCTGCTGATCGGCGGCTCCGTGCCGTTCCTGTTCTCGTCGCTGGCCATCCGAGCCGTGGGCCGCACGGCCGGCGTCGTGGTCCAGGAGGTCCGCCGCCAGTTCGCCGACGGCAAGATCATGACCGGCGAGAAGAAGCCCGACTACGGCCCCGTCATCGACATCTGCACCCGGGCCTCGCTGCGGGAGCTGACCACGCCGGCGCTGCTGGCGGTGCTGACCCCGGTCATCATCGGCTTCGGCGTGGGCTACACCGCCCTCGGCGCCTTCCTGGCGGCCGTCATCCTGGTGGGCCAGCTGATGGCCAACTACCTGTCGAACGCGGGTGGCGCCTGGGACAACGCCAAGAAGTACATCGAGGACGGCAACCACGGCGGCAAGGGCTCCGACGCCCACATGGCCGCGGTGATCGGCGACACGGTCGGCGACCCGTTCAAGGACACCGCCGGCCCGGCCCTCAACCCGCTGATCAAGGTGATGAACCTGGTGTCGCTGCTGATCCTGCCGGCGATCATCTCCCTGTCCAACGTCGACTCCGACAACGTGCTGGCCACCACGCCGAAGGTGGGGGGCTACGTCGTCGCCACCGTGGCGCTCGTCGTGCTGCTCGGCGCCATCGCCTTCTCCAAGCGGGAGGGCGCCGGCATCGCCGGCGCCGGCGGTGGCGACGGCACCGGCACGACCGTCAACGGTGAGGGCCCGACCGAGGTCGCGGAGCCCGCCGGCGCCCCTGCCCGCTGACCGTCCTACCCGTCGTCTGCCGGCCGCGGGGCCGGGTGCTGCGGCATCCGGTCCCGCGGCCGGAACGCGTTCCGGCACACGTTCCCGGCCGGCGTGCCACGATCTGTGGCTTCAGACGGGGAAACGGGGGTCAACATGTCTCGCATCGACCGACGCACGTTCCTGGCCGGATCGGCCGCGGCGGCCACGGGGGCGGCCACGCTGGCTGGGCCGTTCGCCGGCCTGCTGGCCGGGCCGGCGGCCGCCGCCGACCAGCCGCCGCTGGGGCCGATCGCCGACCTGCGCGACGGGGCCGTGCGCCTGTGGCTGCCGCCCGGGTTCCAGTACCGCTCGTTCCACGACACCGAGCAGACGGTCACCCTCGACGACGGGACGATCCTGCCGGGGCGCCACGACGGCATGGCCGCTTTCAAGGGCCCCAAGGGCAACGTGCTGCTGGTGCGCAACCACGAGGTCAACAACCCCGTGCTCCCGTTCGGCGACCGCACCAAGGCCTACGACGCCATGGGCGGTGGCGGCACCACCACCACCGAGGTCACGCCGTTCGGTGAGGTCGTGCGCGCCTACACCAGCCTCAACGGCACCCAGATGAACTGCTGCGGCGGCCCCATGCCCTGGGGCTCCTGGATCACCTGCGAGGAGACGATCAACGGCCCCGACGTGGGCCCCGACTTCACCGGCGTCTCCAACGTGCCGCTGATCCAGCGCCACGGGTTCCTGTTCGAGGTGCCGGCGGACGGCGAGTCGGACCGGCAGCCGGTGACCGCGGCCGGCCGCTTCGCCCACGAGGCCGTGGCCTTCGACCCCGAGCGGGGCCATCTCTACATGACCGAGGACAACTTCGGCTTCCCGTCGGGCCTGTACCGCTACACGCCGCCCACGAACCCGCGCAAGGTGGGCAAGCTGCTCGACGGCGGGCGGCTGCAGATGCTGGCGGTGACCAACGTGCCCGAGGCCGACCTGGCCGCCGCCCAGCCCGACGGGGCCACCTACCGGGTGTCGTGGGTCGACATCGACGACCCCGCCCCGACCTTCCCCTTCACCCCGGGCACGACCGCCCCCACCACCAACAACGAGGCCATCAGCTACGTCGGCAACCAGGGCCGGGCCCGCGGGGCCGCCTGGTTCTCGCGGCTCGAGGGCGCCGTGTACGACCGGGGCGTCGTCTACGTCACGTCCACCCAGGGCGGCGGCCCCGCCGAGCCCGGGCCAAGCGACACGGTCGGCGGGTTCGGCAACGGCAGCGGCCAGGTGTGGGGCTACGACATCGAGGCCGACCGGCTGCGGCTGCTGTTCCAGTCGCCCGGCCCCGCTGTCCTCGACCTGCCCGACAACATCACCACCAGCCGCCGGGGCACGCTCGTCATCTGCGAGGACAACATCAACGACAACTTCGTGCGGGGCCTGTCCCGCAAGGGCGAGCTGTTCGACATCGCCCTCAACCGGCTGCGGTCGAGCACCGGCGCCGACCGGTCGAACGACGAGTTCGCCGGCGCCTGCTTCAGCCCCGACGGCGGCACCCTGTTCGTGAACATCCAGGCCAGCCGGGGCCTGACGTTCGCGATCTGGGGACCGTGGCGCACGATCGGGGTCTGACCGCCGCGTTACAGGTCTGTCGCGAACGCGCGGATCGGCGAACATCCGAGGGCGCTCGAGGATCTCTCCCGGTGTGAGCGACACCAGCGAACGACGCCCGCCCGCCCCCGCGACGACCTGGGCGGCGTTCGCCTCGGTCGCCGCCGGGGCCATCCACGCCTCCGCCGCCGGGGTCCACGGCGAGCACGGCCGGGGGGCCGTGCTCGCCTTCGGCCTGCTGGCGCTCGTCCAGATCGGCTGGGGCGTGCTCGCCCTGGTGCGGACCGACCGCTGGGTGCCGTGGCTGGGCCTGGCGGCCAACGTCCCTGCGATCGGCGGCTGGCTGCTCGCCAAGACGACCGGCATCCCCCTGATCCCCGGGCTGGACGCCGCCGAGCCGCCCGGGGTGCCCGACACGCTGGCGGCCCTGCTGGCGGTCGTGGCCGTGGCCGGGGCCGTCCTGGCCCTGGCCGGCGGGCCGGCCACCATGGGGCGCGGCTGGTGGGCGGGCCAGGTCCCGGCGGCCGCGGTGGTGTCGGCGTTGCTGCTGACCGGCATGGTCGCCACGGGCGGCCACAGCCACGGCGCCGGCCATGGCCACGACGCCGAGCTGGCCGCCGCCGGCGGTCACGACCACGACGACATGGCCGGCATGGACCACGACCACGACGGCGACCCGGCCGGCGCCGACCACGACCACACCGCCACGGCGGCCGGGGCGACCACCGGCCACGACCACGGGGCGACCGGCCCGACGACCGGCCACGCCCACCCGTCCGGCACCCATGCCAATCCCCCCGGCGACGACGATCACGACCACCCGGCCGGCGGCGACGCCCACGGCCACCAGGACCCCGGCGCCCCGCCCGGCGGCCACGACCACGACCCGGGCCCCACCGAGCCGGGCGGCGACCACGGGCACGACCACCCCGGCGGCGATCCGACCGGCCACCCGTACACCGCCACCCTGCCGGTCGACCTCAGCGGATTCCCCGGCGTCACGCCCGAGCAGCAGGCCGCGGCGGAGCGGCTGGTCACCGACACCCTCGTCGGGCTGCCGCCCCGGTTCGCCGATCGTGACACGGCGGTGAGCCTCGGCTGGATGCCGGTCGGCGACGCGTTCACCGGCGACGAGCACCTCGTCAACTGGGCGCTGCTGACCGACGGCCGGGTCCTCGACCCCGCCTACCCCGAGTCCCTCGTCTACCGGGTCGACCCGATCACCGGCGAGCGGGTGCTGGAGGCGGCGATGTACGAGCTGGAGCTGGGCCAGACGCTGGCCGACGTGCCCGACGTGGGCGGCCCGATGATGCAGTGGCACGTCCACCAGGACCTGTGCTGGGTGGGCGAGCCCGGCCAGTACCAGGTGTACTCCACCAGCGCGCCGGGCAATCCGTGCCCGCCGCCGTCGTTCCGCCTGGAGAGCCCGCCGATGATCCACGTGTGGGTCGTGCCCCATCCCTGCGGCCCCTTCGCCGCCCTCGACGGTGTAGCCGGCGGCCAGGTCCCCGAGGGCGAGGAGGTGCTCTGCGACCACGTCCACGGGTCGCCCTGAGCCTCCGGGCGCGGCTCGGAGAACCCCCACGCCGACGGTGATACGCCCTGTAACCTGACGCATGGTTCAGTTCGGTCCGCCGACGACCGCCGAGGGGGAACCATGAAGTTCGGTGTGTTCTACGAGCTCCAGCTGGCGCGCCCGTGGACGGTCGACAGCGAGTGGCAGCTGTACCACGACGCCCTCGACGAGCTGGAGCTGGCCGACCGGCTGGGCTACGACTACGCGTGGGAGGTCGAGCACCACTTCCTCGAGGAGTACTCGCACTCGTCGGCGCCGG
>DASXRH010000549.1:0-6540 GCA_036506715.1 Acidimicrobiales bacterium | reverse complement strand
CTCCTCTTGCTCGTGTCGGGCGCGCAGCTCGGCGACCTCGAGCTGCGCGACGACCTGTTCGACGACTTCTGTCTCTCGCCGTTCCACCCCCGCGAGCTCGAGGCGCGGCTCAAGCACTTGTTCTGGCGCACCGGCCGGGGCACCCGTCCCGAGCTGGTCGAGTACGGGCCGCTGATCCTCAACCTCGAGACCTACCAGGCCGCCATCGAGGGCCACCCGCTCGACCTCACCTACATGGAGTACGAGCTGCTCAAGTTCCTGGCCTCGCACCCCGGCCGGGTGTTCACCCGCGAGACGCTCCTGTCACGCGTGTGGGGCTACGAGTACTACGGCGGGGCCCGCACGGTCGACGTCCACATCCGGCGGCTGCGGGCCAAGCTCGGCGAGGAGCACGCCAACCTGATCCAGACCGTGCGGTCGGTCGGCTACCGCTTCGGCCAGTCGCGCTGGGGCGTGTAGCGGCCGTCAGCGGTTCAGGGCGACGAGCTCGCTGCCCTCGTTGCGGGCCTCTCCGTCGGCCTTGAGCGACCAGCCCAGCCCGGCGGCGATGGCCCCGCACAGGACCAGCACGCCCACCGGGATCACGACGACGAGGGCGATGACGATCAGGACGGCGCCGAGCATGGCCCCATCATCCCCCGACCCAGGCCCACGCCTCCACCTCGACGAGCGCGCCGATGGGGAGCTCGGCCACGCCCACCGCCGAGCGGGCCGGGCGGTGGTCGCCGAAGCCGGCGGTGTAGGCCTCGTTCATCTGGGCGTAGTCGCTCATGTGGCGAAGGAAGACCGTGGTCTTGACCACCTGGTCGAGCCCGGCGCCCTCGGTGGCCAGCTGGGCCTCGAGGTTGCGCAGAGCCTGGGTCAGCTCACCGGTCACGCCCCCGCTCACCAGCCGGCCGTCGAGGATGCCGACCTGGCCGGACACCACGAGCCAGTCACCGGCGCGCACGATGGGCGTGTAGGGACCGACGGCCTTGGCGGGATCGCTCATGGCCGGACCGTACCTGCTGGGCCGGGGCGCCGGGGCGGGACACCGGTGGGCCACGCCGGCGGGGCGCCCTGGGCCAGCCAGGCGGCGGCGGCCACGGCCGCGAAGGCGGCGTCGGAGCCGTTGACCGGGCGGGCCGGACCGCCGGGGACGACCGTGACCGTGACGGGCGGTGTATCGACCGCCCGCAGGACGCCGAAGCTGCGGATGGTCAGGTCGTGGACCTCACCGGCCTCGTCGACGGCCAGGCCCTCGAGGCACACCCAGCCGAGCGCCATGTGGGCGGCGCCGACGCAGTAGGACCGGACCACGACCTCGTCGAGCGGCGGGCCGCAGGTCACGGCCACCGCCACCTGGGCGCCGGCCCCGAGGCGGACCTCGGCCCGGGCCACCGCGCCCTCGGGCGAGCGCACGGTGACCGTGGCGGCGCCGGCCGCCGTTTCGACGTCGACCACCCCCGGCCGGTCGGGGCCCGACCGGACGCCCGCGGCCGCCGCCAGGGCCACGGCCTCGGCCCAGCCGGCGGCCCGCAGGTCGAGGGAGGTGGGCGGACCGGGCACCGCGACCTGCTCGACCGCCAGCCCGGGGGCGACGGCGGCCACCGCCGCGTCGATGCCGGGCGTGGCCACCACCCGCAGGACCCCGGTGCCGTCGGCGGCCATACCCCCGGCCACCGGCGGGCGCTTTGGGCCGAGGCGCACGGCGTCCTCCCGGGCGAGCACGACCCGCACGGGGCGGCCGTGCTCGTCGGCCAGCCGGCGGGCGGCGGCGACCACCGGGGTGGCGAGCTTGCCGCCGAACGCACCGCCGTTGGCCAGGGGCGTGGCGGGCTCGCCGCCGGGGCGGCACCACGAGGCGTCGAGCTCGAGGTAGGCGGGCTCGACCCAGGTCGTGCGGAGGGTGGCGGCCCAGTCGCCGGGGGGCAGGTCGAGCGGGTGGCGTACCTCGGCGGTGGTCCGGCGGCCCTGGACCTTGCCGGCCGCCGCCCGGGCCGCCGCCGGCGTCTCGCCGACCGCCCACCCCCCGGCCCCGTCGGGCACGGCCACCAGCGCGCCGGCCGGCGCCCGGTCGTCGGCGAACCCGCCGTGGCCCAGCGCCACGTCGGGCGCGACCTGCTGCGGCGACCGGCCCTCGACGGTGGCCCGCCGGCCGGCTGCCGCGAGGTCGCGGTCGGCTGCCGCCGCGCCGCGCTCGGAGGTGCCGGGGTCGGCCACCGGCGTCGCCGCGCCGGCGGCGCGGGCGTCCCAGGCGTCGAGGATCGTGCGCCAGCCGGTGCACCGGCACAGGTGGGCCAGCAGGGCCTGCTCGACGGCGGCGTGGTCGTCGGGGTCGGTGCCGCGGGCGGCCAGCCCGGCCAGGCGGACCACGATCCCCGGCGTGCAGAACCCGCACTGGCTGGCGCCGGTGGCGCAGAACGCCTCGCCCCACGCCCGGCGATCGGCCGGGTCGAGGCCGTCGAGGGTGGTGATCGACCGGCCCCGCACCCGGCGGGCCGGGGTCACGCAGGCCACCCGGGGCTGGCCGTCGACCAGCACCGTGCAGCAGCCGCACTGGCCCTGGGGGCTGCAGCCGTCCTTGACCGAGGTGGCGCCCAGCCGCTCCCGCAGCACGTCCAGCAGGCTGGCGCCGTCGTCGGGCACCTCGACCGGGCGGCCGTCGACCACCAGGGCGAGCGTGGGCACGGCGGCGTCGGTCACCCGACGAGGATAGGGCGGCGATCAGGCGTCGCCGATGGCGTAGAACCGGCCTCCCCGGGCGCCCACGAACACCCGTCCGTGCCACACGGCGGGCGTCGACTCGATGCAGCCCTCGAGCTGGAGCGACCACAGCTGGGGCGGGGCCTTGGCGGTGTCGGACACGTCGTAGGCGTACAGCCCGCCGTCGCAGTCGCCCTGGATCAGCACGTCATCGACGATCACCGCCGACTGCCAGGTGGGCGGGGGCAGAGCGAACGTCCAGCGCACGGCCCCCGACTCCCGGTCGACGCCGTACACCGTGCCGCCGTCGGAGGCGGCCACGACGATGTCGTCGTGGATGGCGGGCGTGGTCCAGAACCCGCGCGGGTCCTTCACCGACCACACCAGGGGGTTGTCGGGCTGCCGGGGGTCGAGCTTGATGAGCTGGCCCACCTCCGCGGCTCGGGGGCTGCCCCGCTCGTTCTCGACCCCGACGTAGAGGAACCCGTCGTTGTCGACCACCACGGAGGCGTCGGTGTCGTCGCCGGTCCAGAACCGGAACACCCGCGTGGGCTCGGCGCCCTGGGCCAGGCCGCTGACGTCCCAGCCCTGCACCAGCCCGCCCGAGTTGGCGAAGTAGATGACCCCGCCGTGGTACGCGACCGAATTCTCGATCGACACGTCGTTCTGGCGTGTGTTGAGCGACGCGAGCAACTCGTCGTCCCAGCCGGGGGCGTGGAAAACCAGCTGCGGGTCGACCTGGACCTGCCCGCCCGCGTCGGTCGAACGGTTGAGCTTGACGACGTGGAACTGCGAGTTCTCGCCGCCCTCGTACAGGAAGTCGCCGAGCACCAGCGGCGAGCCGTCCCAGTCGTCGTTCCACATCGTGGGCGACACGGCGTGGGCGTCGAGGGTCCACAGCTCGGTGGGGGTGGGCCGGTCGATGGCGATGACGTGCAGCTTGTTGTCGCGGCTGCCCGAGTAGACGAGCGGCAGCCCGTCGGGGTCGATCGTCACCGAGCCCTTGATGATGTCGCCGGTGGGGAAGGGCGGCAGGATGTCCTGGCCCGTGTCGTAGTCGACGAAGTGGACGGCCCGGTCGTAGGCCCCGAACACCACCCAGGTGCGTCCGCCCCGCTCGAACACCGACGGCTGGCCGGTCCACCCGCTGCCGCACCACACCTTGGTGTCGCTGCCCACCGTCGACTCCGAGCACATGCCGCCGGACGTGCCGGGGTAGCTCCACAGGACCTTCGGGGCCGACGGCACCGGCCCC
The DNA here is from genome assembly GCA_036506715.1 of Acidimicrobiales bacterium. Taxonomy (GTDB): domain Bacteria; phylum Actinomycetota; class Acidimicrobiia; order Acidimicrobiales; family VFJN01; genus ZC4RG19. Next base: position 2,600 of record DASXRH010000549.1, on the reverse strand, counting down.
TCGCCGTAGTAGCTGCGGCTGGCGCTGCCCCGGAAGGTGAGCAGGCCCGGCGTGGCGAAGCCCGACGCCGGCGCCGCGGGCGGCGGCTCGGTGACCCCGGTCGAGCCCGTGGTGGGGATGGCCGCGCCATCGGGCGCGGCGGCCGGGGCGCGGTCGGCCTCGTCGCGGTCGTGGTCGCCCAGCACCTGGCGGGCGCCGACGGCCGCGACCGCCACCACCAGCGCCAGCGCCACCAGCACCACCAGCCGGCGCCGGTCGTGGCGGGGGGCGAAGTGCGCGGGCGGGCCGGCGCGCCGGGGTGGCGGCAGGCCGATGGGGGTGCCCAGGCGCTCGCCGGTGCTCCGCTCGGCGCCCCGGCCAGGCGCGCCGCCGTCGGCCCGTGCGCTGCGGGGACCGCCGACCCGGGCCGGGTCGGCCTCGGTCATGCGCCGGTAGCGGTCGATGGCGCCGCCCTCGCGGCCGCCGCTCAGCCCCCGGTAGGCGCTGGGGCCGTACGCGCCCTCGCGGGCCCGCGCCGCGCCGTAGGCGCCGAAGGCCTCATGGCCGCTCGGCGGTGCCGGTGGCGGCTCGGGCTCGGCTGCGGGCGGGCTGCCGTCGCCCGGCGGAGGGGGACGGCGGGACGGGCGCGCGCCGGTACGGTCCCGGCGGCGCCCCGGTGCCCGCACCCGATCGCTCCCCTCCCCGACCCCAGGCCGATCAGTGCAGGCGAGCTAGCTGAAGCTCTGCCCGCATCCGCACGTGCGCTGGGCGTTGGGGTTGTCGATGGCGAACCCTGCGCCCTGGAGGCCGTCCTTGTAGTCGAGCGTGGCTCCCTCGAGCAGCATGGCGCTCGACGAATCGACGACCACTCTGACGCCCGAGTAGTCGGCCGTCTGGTCGTCGGTGGCCACGTCGGTATCGAAGAACATCTCGTAGCTGAAGCCGGAGCATCCGCCCGGGCGTACGGCGACGCGCAGCGCGAGGTCGGCAGCGCCCTCCTGCTCCATGAGCGAGCGAACCTTGTCGGTTGCGGTGTCGGTGAGGACGATCACTTCGCTGGTGCCTCCTCGGCGATCCCTGGACCCCCTAAGAGTATCGGGGCGGTGGTCAGGACGGCGACAACGCCAGGTCGACCCGGCACGGCGTGCGGGCCGTGAGCGGGTGGAACTCGTCGACGGTGACCCCGCCGACGGTCTCGACGAAGCCGGCCACAAGGCCCCGGTGCAGGCTGCACACGATCTCGGGGTGGGACTCGGCCAGGTCGCGGAACGGGCAGTTGGCGAAGGCCACGGTGGCCGAGCCGTCGTCGTCGGACGCGACCTCGGGGTCGAAGCCGAGGGAGTCGAGCCGGGTGACCAGGCCCTCGAGGCACAGCGCGGCGTTGTCGGCGCCGGGGTCGACGGCGGCGGCCAGGGGGCCCGCGTCGGCTTCGCCCTGGTCGCGGCCGGCCTCGACCGCCTCCTCGGCGCCGAGGCCCCCGGAGGCCGCCACCCGCAACAGCATGCGGGCCAGCACCGGGAAGGTCGAGGGCTCGAGGCCCAGCGAGGGAGCGTCGGGGGCCAGCGAGTAGCGGTGCTGCGGACGGCCGACCGTGCCCCGGGCGTCGGTCTCGATGGCCAGCAGGCCCACCTCCCGCATGCGCTCGAGGTGGGGCCGGACCGTGTTGGGGTGGAGGTCGAGCGTCTCGGCGATCTCGGCCGTGGCCAGCGGGCGGGCCGACCGGGCCAGCTCGAGGTAGATGGCGTAGCGGGTGTTGTCACCCAACGCCTTGAGCACGGCGAGCCGGGGGGCGGCGAGGCGGGGGAGGTCGGCCTCGGTCACGGCGGCGAGTCTACCGCCGGCCTCGCGGGTTTCACCGGTGGGGACCGGTAGAATCACGCCCGTGCCGCCCGCCTCCCTGCCCACCCCCGACGACGTCCTCGCCGTGCTGCGCGGCGTCGTCGACCCCGAGCTGGGCAGCGACATCGTCGAGTTGGGCATGGCTCGGGCCGCCGAGGTCCAGCCCGACGGCACCGTCGACGTCACCATCGCCCTCACCACCGCCGGTTGCCCACTGCGGGCCCAGCTCCAGCACGACATCGTGGCCCGGGTCGGCTCGCTGCCCGACGTGGGCGAGGTGCGGCTGCACTGGGGCGAGATGACGCCCGAGCAGCGCGCCTCCGCCATGTCCAAGGCACGCTGGAACGTGGCCCAGCGTCCCGAGGACACCTCGGTCCCGCTGGGGGCCAAGGTCATCCTCATCGCCTCGGGCAAGGGCGGTGTGGGCAAGTCGTCGGTCACGGTCAACCTGGCCGCGGCGCTGGCCGCCACCGGCCTGACCGTGGGCGTGCTCGACGCCGACATCTGGGGCTTCTCCGTGCCCCGCATGCTGGGCGTCGAGGGCCGGCTCTCGGGCGTGACCGAGGGCGGCCGCAAGCGCATCGTGCCCCTCGAGCGGCCGGTCGGCGACGGCATGGTCCGGGTGGTGTCGATGGGCCTGCTGGTCGACGACGAGGAGACCGCCCTCATGTGGCGGGGTCTCATGCTCAACCGCGGGGTGCAGCACTTCCTGCAGGACGTGCGGTGGGGCGACGACCTCGACTACCTGCTGGTCGACATGCCGCCCGGCACCGGCGACGTGG
>DASXRH010000548.1:0-8195 GCA_036506715.1 Acidimicrobiales bacterium | reverse complement strand
CCGGTCCTCGTCGGAGGCCCGGGCCGGCCCGCCGCCCCGCCAGCGGCGGAAGGCGACGGCCAGGCCGGCCACGGCCACGACCAGGGCCACCACCGGCAGCGTCCACACCAGGCTCGATATGCCCGAGCTACCGGGGGTGAGCAGGACCTTCTCGCCGTAGGCGTCGGCCAGCTCGCCGCGGATCTGGTCGTCGCTCGCGCCCTGGTCGATGCGCTCGGCGATGCGGGTGCGGATGCCCTTGGCGGCGTCCGAGTCGGAGTCGGCCACCGACTGGCCGTCGCACACGGGGCAGGCCAGCGACTTGGCCAACGACCGGGCCCGGTCCTCGGGGGTGCTCGGGCCCCGGGTGCCGGCCACCCCCACGACCAGCGCCACGGCCAGCACGGCCGCCATGGCCAGCCACCCGAGCAGCCGGGCCCGGCTGCGGCGGGCCCGCGAGCGGGCGGCCGGGGGGCCGGCGGCTGTGGCGCTGGCGGTCACGATCCGCTCCCCTCGGTCTGGGCGGCGTCGACGGCCCGCTCGACCTGGTCGATGGCGGTGTCGAGGCCCTCCTGGGTGACGCCGCCGGTGAACTTGGCGGCCACATGGCCGCTGGGGTCGACCAGGTAGGTCTCGGGCACCTTGGGCACGCCGAAGTCGAGCGCGGCGCTGCCCTTGTCGTCGACCAGCACCGGCCACTCGCCCCCGTTGGCGGCGAAGAAGGCCCGGGCCTTGTCGGGGTCGTCGGAGAACACCACGCTGACCACGGCGGCGTCCCCGCTGACCCGGTGCTCCTGGTCGAAAGCCAGCAGCTCGGGGTGCTCCTGCACGCAGGGCACGCACCAGGTGGCGAAGAAGTTGACCACCACCCACCGGCCCCGTTGGTCGTCGATGTCGAAGGTGCCGCCGGCCAGCGTCTCGCCGGCCAGCGCCGGCACGGTCCGGCCGACCAGCGGGCTCTTGGACCTCCGCTCGGTGGCGGGGTCGCTGGTGGCCAGCACGGCCACGAAGGCCAGCAGCACCACCGCCACCACCGCCGAGACGATGACGCCGGTGCGCCGGCGGGGCGGCACCTCCACGCCGTCGTCGCCGTCGGGGCCCGGGGCGCCGGGCTCGACCGGGTCGGGACCGGCGCCCGGGGGCGGGGTGGCGACTGTCGAACTCATTGGCGCACCCTTCGGGATGCGCGCAATGAGCATCCGGCCCTTCGGGCCGGGTGACGCACTGTGCTTCTGGTTCGCTCGCTTCGCTCGCTCACGCCCCCACCTCCACCGGGGCCCGCTCGCCCTCACCGTCGCCGGCGGGCGCGCCGTCGCCGTTGGCGCCGGTGGCCGCCGGGCGGCGCCGGCGGCGATCGTCGGCCGCGTCGCCGGGCACGGGGGCCGACACCGGGTCGATCGGGTTGCGCCGGCGGCCGGGGAAGGCGGCGAGCAGCGTGCCCAACGCCATGACCAGGCCACCGATCCACAGCCACATGATCAGCGGCTGGACCACGATGCGCAGGCCCACGGTCTGGTCGGCGTCGTCTCCGGGCGCCTTGACCAGCGACAGGTAGACGTCCTCGACGGGCGAGGTGGCCACCGATGGCGTGCCGATCGACTGCTCGCCCACCGGGAAGCGGTTGATGGCGGGCTCGTGGACGGTGCCGTCCACCGCCACCCGGGCCCGCACCGACGTCTTGTTGGACAGCTCGACGGTGCGCCCGCCCAGGTAGGCGATCTCGTGGCCGGCGACCTCGACGGTGTCGCCCACCTTCATCGTCACCTCGCGCTCGGTGTCGAAGCTGCCCGACGCGGCCAGGGCCACGGCGATGAGCACAACGCCGATGTGGACGATCATGCCGCCGTTGGTGCGGCCCACCAGGCCCCGCCACCCCTGGCGCCGGGTGGCCAGCACCACCTGGCGGACCGCGGCGCCGGCGGCGAACCCGCCCAGGCCGAAGGCGAGCAGCGGCGCCAGCCCGCGGGCCCCGAGCAGCACCGCCACCACCACGGCGCCGGTGCCGGCCCATGCCGGCCAGAACAGCCGCTGGGCCAGCAGCTCGCCCGACGCCTTGCGCCACGGCAGCACCGGCGCGATGGCCATGAGGAAGAGCAGGGTGAGCCCGATGGGCATGGTCATGCGCTCGAAGTAGGGGCTGCCCACCGACAGCTGGTCGTCCCGCAGCGCCTCGACCAGCAGCGGGAAGACGGTGCCCAGCAGCACCACGAACGCGAATGCCGCGAACAGCACGTTGTTGGCCAGGAACGCGCCCTCGCGCGAGACCGGCGAGTCGATGCGCCCGGGCGCCCGCAGCCGGTCGGCCCGCCAGCCGATCAGCCCCAGCGTCACCGCCACCACCACGCCGAAGAAGCCGAGCAGCCACACGCCGATCGACCCCTCGGTGAAGGCGTGGACCGAGGCGATGACCCCCGAACGGGTGAGGAAGGTGCCGAGGATGGTGAGGCTGAACGTGGCGCACAGCAGCGACAGGTTCCAGACCCGCAGCATCCCCCGCCGCTCCTGGACCATCGACGAGTGCAGGTAGGCGGTGCCCGTGAGCCAGGGCAGCAGCACGGCGTTCTCGACCGGGTCCCAGCCCCAGTAGCCGCCCCAGTTGAGGACCTCGTAGCTCCACCAGGCCCCGAGCACGATGCCGATGGTCAGGAACCCCCAGGCGAACAGCGTCCACCGCCGGGTCTCCATCAGCCAGCCCTCGCCCACCCGGCCGGTGACCAGGGCCGCCACCGCGAAGGCGAACGGCACGGTGAAGCCGACGTAGCCCAGGTAGAGCATGGGCGGGTGCACCGCCATCAGCGGGTGGTTCTGCAGCAGCGGGTTGGGCCCGGGGCCGTCGAAGCCGGCCGGCGGGTCGAAGCTGCCGAACGGGTTGGCCGGGAACAGCAACAGCGTGAAGAAGAACCCGCTCACCACCAGCATGGTGAGCATGGCCCAGCCGACCAGCGGGTCGGCGAGCCGGCGCCGGAACTTGTGCACCACCAGCGCCATGTAGACGGTGAGCACCAGCACCCACAGCAGGATCGAGCCCTCGAGCGCCGCCCACAGGGTGGCCACGTTGTAGAGGGCCGGGGTGCGGCTGCTGCCGTGATCGGCCACGTACTGGACCGTGTAGTCGCGGGTGATCAGCGCCCGCTCCATGGCCGCCACCGCCAGCACCGCCCCGCCCAGCGCCAACAGCACGTACGACCGGCCCACGGCCATCAGCCGGACGTTCCGCTGCGCCAGCGCGAGTGCCAGGGTGACCACACCGCCCAGCGACGCGGCCAGGCCGAGCACGATGCCGGCGGTGCCCAGCGCGGCGTTCACCCTCCGGACCCTCCCTGCCGGGCCTCGGCGATGCGCTTCTCGTAGTCCTTCTGCGACTCGTAGCTCTCGTCGTGCTTGATGAGGATGCGGTCGCCGTCGAACACGTCGCTGCCCTCGGCCCAGTGGCCCTCGATGACCACGGGGATGCCCTGGCGGAACAGGTCGGGGGGGCTGCCCAGGTGGCGCACGGCCACGTCGACCCCGTTGAACGCCACGGTGAAGTCGACGGCGCCGTCGCGCTCGACCGGCTCACCCGTCACGGTCCCCTGGAGCCGGAACCGCTTGGTGCCCAGGCTGTCGCGCTGGGCCACGGCCTCGTCGGCGTTGCGGAAGTAGAGGGTCGCGTCGGACAGGCCCTTGTAGATCAGGCCGCCCAGGCCCAGTGCCACCACGGCCAGGACCACCAGCGGGAACCACCGGCGCCGGTTGCGCCGGCGGGGCCGGGGGGCGGCGAGGTCGCCGGCGTCAGCAGCGGCGTCGTCGGCGTGGACGGGCTCGAGCGCCCGGGGCGTCAGCTCCACCGGCGCTGCTCCGCGGGCACCTGGCGCGACAGCTTGCGGCCCCGGCGCACCAGGTGGACGGCGTAGCCGCCGAGCACCACCGCGCTGCCGATCCAGCCGGTGGCCACGTAGCCGGCGTAGGTCATGGCGACCATCAGGACGTCACCTTCTCGCTCGGGCGGGCGGGGGCGCCCGCGTCGTGCTCGGCGGCGGGCGGCGGTCCGGCCAGGCCCGACTCGGCCCGGCGCTCGGCCAGCGCGGCGTCGAGGTCGAGCCTGTCGGCCTGCTGCTCGAGCCAGGCGATCCGGAAGCGGTGGACCATCATCCAGGCGAACACCAGCCCCAGGGCCAGGAACCCGACCATCAGCGCCACCAGCATGTTCCCCTCGATCGTGGGGTCGAGGCGCACCAGCGTCGACTTCTGGTGCAGCGACCGCCACCACTCGACCGACCGGTTGACCACCACGACGTTGGGCACCAGCAGCAGCCCCAGCACCGCCGCCCGGGTCGAGCGGGCGTCGGGGTCGAGCTCGAGGCGGCGCAGGGCCAGGTAGCCGACCAGCAGGGCCACCAGCACGGCGGTGGAGGTCAAGCGGGCGTCCCAGGTCCAGTAGGTGCCCCAGGTGGGGCGGCCCCACAGCGAGCCGGCACCCAGGGTGAGGACCGAGAACACCAGGGCCACCTCGGCCCCGGCCTCGGCCAGGGCGTCCCAGCCGGCCGTGCGCTTCCGCAGCCACATGCCCGAGCCCAGCGTGGTGAAGAAGCAGCCCACGTACAGGTAGGTGGCCGACGGGACGTGCAGGTACATGAGCCGCACCGAGTCGGCCATCTCGCGGTCTGCCGGGCTGATGACCAGGCCGTACAGGGCCAGCAGCCCGCACGAGGCCAGCGCGGCAAGCCCGAGGACCCGGGTGGCGGCGGAGGCGGTGGTGGCCGGGGCCGGCGCGGGGGTGCCGGTGGGGGCCGGGGGGGATGTGGCGGTCACGAGGCCTCCAGGAGCGTGCCGTAGGCCAGGGCCCCGGCGACCGAGTAGAGGATGGCGAACACGGCCAGCAGGCCGCACCAGGGCCAGCCGTCCGCGGGAGCCCCGCCGAGCGCCGCCTCGAACGCACGGGTGGCGCCGATGAGCACCGGCGCCAGGACGGGGAGTAGCAGCAGGGGGAGCAGCGTCTCGCGCACCCGCAGGCCGCTGACCAGGGCGCCGTAGAGGGTACCGGTGGATGCGATGGCCGCGGTGGCGGCCAGGCAGGTGGCGACGAGCAGCCCGACGCCGGCCGGCTCCGCGCCGTAGAGGATGATGACGCCCACGGCCAGGAGGGCCTCGAGCACCAGCAGCTCGGCCGCCACCGCCAGGGCCTTGCCGGCGAACACGCCCACCGGGTCGAGGGCCGAGAGCCGCACGGCGTCGCGCACCCCGGCCGCCTCGTCGAGCGCGGCGCTGCGGGCGATGGCGAGCAGGGCCGAGAACAGCACCGTGATCCAGTAGAGACCCGGGGTGGCCCGCTCGAGGATCTGGCGGGCGGGGTCGAGGGCGAAGGCGAACAGCACGAGGACCAGCAGGGCGAACGGTCCCACCTGGTGGACCGTCACCCGGCTGCGGGCCTCGATGCGCAGGTCGCGGCCGGCGACGAGGGAGGCGTCACGCCACATGGGTCACCTCGGGCGCCGGGGCCGACGGCTCGGCGGTGGGCTCGGGCGCCGGGCGCTCGGCCCGCTGGGCGGCGGTGACTCCCGCCTCCAGCGCGACGACCCGGTCGGCCAGGGCCTCGGCCCGGTCGAGCTCGTGCGACGACATGAGCACCGTGGCCCCCTGCTCGACCGCCTGGCGGACCAGACCGTCGAGCAGGTCGCGGGCGTCGTTGTCCAGGCCGGCGTGGGGCTCGTCCAGCAGCCACAGCTCGGGCCGGCGGGCCAGCAGGCAGGCGAGGGCGGTGCGGCGGCGCTGCCCGGCCGACAGGCGCCCGACCGGCACGTCGCGCAGCCGCCCCGACAGGCCGACCAGGTCGAGGGCGCTGGCGATGTCGGCCGCCGACGCCCGGCAGGCCCGGCCCCAGAACGTCACGTTGCCGACCACCGGCAGCTCGTCGAACAGGGCCGACTCGTGGCCCAGCAGGCCCACCCGGCGGCGGACGGCGGCGGCGTCGCGCCGCAGGTCGTGGCCGAGCACCGTGGCCTCGCCGCGCACGACGGGGACCAGGCCCGCGCAGGCGCGCAGGACCGTGGTCTTGCCTGCGCCGTTCGGACCGCGGAGGAGAACGATTTCACCGCGCACGACATCGAGGTCGATGCCGGCGAGTGCCGGGAACCGTCCGAGCAGCGCGACGGCGGCGCGGAGGTGGACGATCGGCTCCATGGAGACGTCGCGAGGCTACTGAGGCCGGTCGCGAGCCTCCAAAGCAGGGCGTCCCGGGGTGACGATCGGTGGTCACTAACCTCGACCCGATGGGTTTGGCCAAGGTCCTCGGCGCCGTGGGGCGCACCTGTATCGCCGCGGGCGTGCTGATCCTGCTGTTCGTCGCCTACCAGCTGTGGGGCACCGGCATCCGCGAGGCCCAGGCCCAGCGCAACCTGCAGGACGAGTTCGAGCAGCGGCTGGGGGCCGCCGAGCGGACCGACTCGTCGACCACGTCCACCACCGACGGCGACACCCCCACGTCGCCCCCCACCAGCGAGGTGGGCCCCCCGCCTCCGCCGCCGGCCGACGGCGACGCGGTGGCGCAGATCCGCATCCCGGCCATCGGGCTCGACAAGATCGTGGTCCAGGGCGTGGCCGTCCCCGACCTCAAGAAGGGGCCGGGCCACTACCCCGGCTCGCCCCTGCCCGGGCAGCCGGGCAACGCCGCCATCGCCGGCCACCGCACCACCTATGGCGCCCCTTTCAACCGCATCGACGAACTGAAGGAGGGCGATCAGATCCTCGTCACGACCACCCAGGGCGCGTTCGAGTACCAGGTCCGCCAGCAGCTCATCGTGGCCCCCGACCAGGTCGAGGTGCTCGACGACTTCGGCGACGACCGGCTCACGCTGACGGCCTGCCACCCCAAGTACTCGGCCCGCCAGCGGATCGTGGTGGTGGCCGCCCTCCGGGGCCCGGCGGCCCCCGCGTCCGACACGCCGTCCTCCGGCACCGGCACCAGCGATGACAGCGGGACGGCGGCGGGCGGCGGCCGGACCATCGACGCCGGCCTGGGCGGCGAGCGGGCCTCGGCGTGGCCGGCGGTGCTGCTCGGCGTGGCCTGCGCCCTCATCTGGGTGGCCGCCTGGCTGCTGGGCACACTGTGGCGCAAGTGGCCGGCCTACCTGGTGTGCCTGCCCGTGTTCCTCGTGATGCTGTTCTTCTTCTTCGAGAACTTCTCCCGGCTGCTGCCCGCCAACTTCTAGCGTCCGTGGAACCGCGGGCGGCGGCGCTCGCGGAACGCGGCCAGGCCCTCCCGCAGGTCGTCGCTGGCCCAGGCCGCCCGGCGGGCGGCCGCCGCCTCGGCCGGCCGCTCCAGCGCCGCCTTGTGGGCCCGGAGGGTGAGCGGCGCCAGCGCAGCGATGTCGTCGGCCCACGCCAGGGCGTCGTCGAGCGTCCCGAGCCGCTGGACGAACCCCAGCCGGTGGGCCTCGTCGCCCTTCAGCACCTCGGCCGCCAGCAGCATGGCCCGGGCCGGACCGTGCCCGGCCAGCCGCGCCAGCCGCTCGACCGTCCAGTCGTCGACGGCCAGGCCCAGCCGCCCGGCGGGGATGCCGAAGCTGGCCTGGGCGGTGGCCACCCGTAGGTCGCAGGCCACCGCCAGCTGGGTGCCGGCCCCCAGGGCGGCGCCGTCGGCGGCGGCCAGGGTGACGAAGGGCGCCAGGCGCAGGCCGTCGAGCACGGTGCGCAGCAGGGCGGTGAACCCGGCGTCCTCGACGGTGGTGAGGTCGGCGCCGGCGCAGAAGTGGCCGCCGGCCCCGGTGAGCACAAGGACCCGCAGGTCGGCGGGGGCCTCGGCCAGGGTCGTGGCCAGGGCCTCGAGGGTGGCGTGGTCCACGGCGTTGCGCCGCTCTGGCCGGTCGATGGTCACGACGGCGACAGGGCCGCGGTCGTCGGTGCGGATCACGCGGGCACGCTACCCGCCGCCCTGGGTACGCCCCCGGACCGGCGCGACGGCCGGCTGGCGTCGAGGGCGTAGCATCCTCCGCGGAGATGGCGGAGGGGCGCGCCTGGGGCGCCCGCACGAGCGATCGCGAGGACCAACCATGAATGCACCCGCTCCCGGGTGGAACCCCGACCCCACGGGCAGGCACGAGTACCGCTACTGGGACGGGGGCCGCTGGACCGACGACGTGTCCGACAACGGCGTGACCGGCGCCGACCCGGTCGACGGCGCGCCCGACCCCACGGCCGGCGTCGACCCGACCCGGCAGTTCACCCCCAGCGGTCCCTAC
>DASXRH010000547.1:0-3343 GCA_036506715.1 Acidimicrobiales bacterium | reverse complement strand
GGATGGCGGCCCGCGGCCGCCTCGACCGTGCGGGGCGGGGCCGGCCCGTCGCCGGCGGTGCCGACCCGGCGCTCGGCGAGCACCCGCTCGACGGCGGCGGCGGCGTCGCCGACCGCCCCGTCGGTGCCGGCGAGCACGGCGACCACCAGGTCGTCGGCCGACGCGTCGCCCGGATCGAACCCCGACTCCACCAGCAGCCCCCGGTTGAGCTCGGTGGCCATGGCCGCGATGACGAGCTCGACGCCGTCGACGGCGCGGCCGGCGGCGCTGGCCCGCATGACCGTGACAGAGTCGTGGTAGCGGCCCCGGTCGACCCGCACGACCCGGCTCACGCCGCGGCCTCCGCCGCCGCGGCGTGGCGCACGCCCACCAGCAGCCCGGCGGCCAGGTGCCACCCCGAGGTGTGGCCGACCGCCACCAGCCGGTCGACGGCGTCGTCGAGCCCCCGGGCGCCGGGCGCCAGCGCCCGCAGCACCGCCCGGGCCTCGGGCACCATGGCCCCGAGGTCGGCCGCCGCCAGCAGCGCCGCCGACAACCGGGTGGTCCGTCGCCCGGCCACGGCCCGCACCGCCGCGGCCAGCCGGTCCGCCGCCGGCGCGCCGGCGGACCGCAGGGCGGCGAGCGCACCGGCCACGAGGTCGTCGCCGGCCGGGGTCGACCCCGAGCCCCGCCCGATCAGCCCGGCCGCCGCGAGGCTGTCGTCCAGGAGGTCCACGGCATCGGCCGGCAACAGTGGATCGACGGCGCCCCGTGCCGCTACCAGGTCGGCGAGGCGGGCCACGGCTTCGGGGTCGACCGCGCCGAGGCGCACACGGGGGTCGAACCATCGGCGCACCCGGACCTCGGGCCACCCGGGCGCCCGCACCGCGCCCCCGCCCACCACCGCGCCGGTGGCGGGCGGCCGCCGCCACGGGTCGGTGAGCACCAGCGCGCACGGCAGGCGCAGGCCCCCGGCGGCCACCACGGCGAGCAGCTCGCCGTCGACGTCGAGGTAGGTCGCGGCCCGCCCGGCGGCCACGACCGCCGCCGGTCGGGGCGGGCCGGCGAGCAGGTGCCGCACCAGCGCGCTGGCCACGGCACCGGGGCCGCCGCCGTCCGTCATCGCCGGACCCCCACCGGGGCCGCCGCCGTGACCCGGGTGCCGCAGCGGCCGTGGAGGGCGTCGGCGGCGCGGTCGAGGGGGCCGATGATGGCGGGGTGGCCGGTGGCCTCGACGAACCGGAGCGCGGCCTCGACCTTGGGGCCCATCGAGCCGGCGCCGAACGTGCCCCTGGCCGCCAGCGAGCGCAGCTCCGCGGTGCCGGCGGTGGCCAGCCAGCGCTCGTGGGGGCCGCCGTGGTCGACGGCGACCCCGTCGACGTCGGTGAGGATCACCAGGCGGTCGGCGCCGAGCTCCACCGCCAGCAGGGCGGCGGCCAGATCCTTGTCGACCACGGCGTCGGCCCCGACCAGCGGGCTCGGGCCGTCGTCGACCATGGCCACCCCGCCCCCGCCGTTGGCGATGACCACCGCCCCGGCGTCGAGCAGCAGGCGGATGGTCCTCACCTCGAGGCTGCGCACCGGGTCGGGCGACGGCACGACCCGCTGCCAGCCGGGGCGGCCGGCGTCGAGGGACTCGCGCCACACCTGGGTGGGGTCGTCGGCCATGGCGGCGGCCGCCTCGGCGGCGCTCAGCCGGCGGCCCACCGGCTTGGTGGGATCCCGCCACGCCGGGTCGTCGGCCCGCACCAGCACCCGGGACAGCACCGGCACCACCGGCCGGTCGATGCCGGCGGCGGCCAGCTCGGCCTCGAGGGCGGTGAGCATGGCGAGACCGATCGTGGCCTGGGTCTGGGCCACGCACCAGTGCAGCGGCATGGCCGGCACGACGTGCCGGGCCAGCACGTTCTTGGTCAGCAGGTTGCCGACCTGGGGCCCGTTGCCGTGGGTCACGACGACGTCGGTGCCGTCGGCGATCAGGCCCGCCACCTCGACCATGGCCCGCCTGATGGTGGCCAGCTGCTCGTCCGCGGTGCCCGCCGCGCCGGGCGGCACGATGGCGTGGCCGCCGAGCGCGACCACCAGGCGACGGGTCGTCGGTGCGTTCAAGCACAGGATCGTAGGGCCGCCCGCCGGCGGTTGCTGCCGCCGGGCCGGTCAGGCCTCGCCGACGTCGACCACCGCGGCCACCGGTCCCCCGCCCGAGGGGCCCTGGTGGAGGGCGGCCACCGACACGAACACGGCCGGGTCGCCGACGGCGGCGGCGGCCACGCCGCCCACCGCGCCCTTGATGTGGCGGTGGTGGTGCACGTCGGAGTCGTCCAGCGCCACCTGGCGGCGGCCCCGCAGCCGGCTGGTGGGGTCGGCCTCGCACTTGATGAACACGTTGACCAGCTTGTCGCCGAGATCGGCGGCCACCGGCCGGTCGGGGAGGTCGAGCCCGGCCGAGCGGATGGCGGCGTAGATCCCCTCGGCGTCGAGGGCGTCGCGCATGACCGAGTGGCCCACCCGGAACCGCCCGCCGACGCCGGGGGCGTTCCCCACCACCACGATCTGGGCCCGGTCCAGCTCGACGCCGGACGAGCACGACGCCACCGCCGAGTACAGCGACAGGTCGCGGGCGATGGCCTCGGCCGCGGGGGTGGCGATCTCGCCGAGGGCCACGGCGATGCCGAGGGCGGTGGTGCCGTTGGACAGGTTCATGGACTCGAGGGGCTCGTCGGTGACCGTGGTCTCGCCCCGGGCCCGGGCCTCCTCGATGGTGGCCATGGTGAGCAGCGGCGTCTTGGTCTGGACGTAGTGGACCTCGGCCGGGTCGTCGATGCCGGCGTCGGCCATGGCCCGGCGCACGCCCTCGGCCACGGTGGCCACCATGGCCGGCCGGCCGATGTGCTCGGGCAGGATCACGTCGCTCAGGGCCACGCCCACGGCCATGCGGGACTCGGCGCCCGGATCGCCGTCGGGCCGGGCCCGCACCCGGGCGAACACGGTGGCGTGGGGGGTCAGCACCCCGTCGGTGCCGCCCGACCACACCATGGGGATGCGATCGACCGCGTCGCCGGGCCCGGTCGTCCGGGCCCGCAGCACGCCTCGGAACGCCTGGTCGGCGAGGATGCGGGTGAAGTCGTTGACCCCGCCGTTGCCCTCGGTCTTGCCGATGACCGCCACCACGTCGGCGGCGGCGAACGCGCCCGCATCGATCAGCTCGGCCAGCCCGGAGGCATCCGACACGCTCTCGATCACGACCTTGTGGGCGACGAAGGGCACGGCACCTCCCGGGTCGTGAGGTTAGGTGGTGGCCGGGGGGCGGGCGGGCGGTTCAGGCGGCGGCGATGCGGACGCAGCACCAGCCGGGCTCGGGGGC
>DASXRH010000546.1:0-6855 GCA_036506715.1 Acidimicrobiales bacterium | reverse complement strand
GTAGCCGATGTCCAGCAGGACCTCGTCACGGTCGACCCGCACCACCGTGCCGGTCACGATCGCGCCGTCCTCGACCGAGACGAGGGTGGCGTCGATGGCGTCGGCGAAGCTGCCGCCCAGATCGTCGTCGACGATCTGGCGGGGGGTGTAGCCGCTCTCGACACCCTCGTCGGCGCTGGCCGCGGTCGGCGCGACGGCGTCGGTGGTGGAGGGGTCGGAATCGGTGGGGTCGGTTGACTGGACGTCGGACACGAACTGGTCGGCTTTCTTCGGGGACAGGGGAATGATCGGAGACACGCCGGCTACACGTCACGGGAACCGGCGTCAGGGCGCGCCACCAGGCGCGACGGGCAAGGGTAGCAGTCCCCCGCGAGCCGCCGCTACGGGCGGTGACGGGTAATCCACTCGCCTCGGCCGGCCCCGGCGTCACGGACGCCGGGCCACGAGCAGGTACTCGGGCGACCCCACCGTCGGAGCCTCCCGCCCGTACGCGCCCGGGGTCACCGACCAGATCGCCACCACCGCCAGCCCGGCGGCCGCGGCGAGGAGCCGCAGCTCGCGGGGCGTGAAGCACGTGGTCCACAGGTCGGCGGCCGCCACCGCGCCGGACTCGTCGCGCACCTCGGTGCGCTCGTGGTTGACCCCGGCATCGGCGTCGAAGGTGTCCCCGTCCTCGAGCCACCGCACCTGGAAGTAGGCCGAGAACGCCGACACGGCCGCCACACCCCCCGGGCGCAGCGCCCGGGCGATGCCCGCCAGGACGGCGGCGTCGCCGTCGAGCGGCGCCGCCGGGCCCCCCGCCAGCCCGAACGCCCCCTGGCACAGCGAGATGGCGGCGTCGAACCCGCCGTCGAAGGCCAGGGCCCGGGCGTCGGCCCGCACGAACGTCGCCCCGGGGGGCGCCGACGCCGCGGCCAGGTCGACGAACCGCTGGCTGATGTCGACCCCGACGACCTCGATCCCCCGGCGGGCCAGCGCGTGGGCGTGGCGGCCGGGACCGCAGCCGACGTCGAGCACCCGCATGCCCGGCGCCAGCCCGAGGGCGTCCACCAGGAACCCGACCTCCTGCTCGGTCCCCTTGGTGAACGAGTAGCGGAGGTAGGCGGCGCCGAGGTGGTCGGCCACCGGCTCGAACCAGTGGTCGGGGGTGGGCATGGCCCGATCCTGGCACGCCCGAGCGGGCATGCTGGGCGGCATGGACGTCGCCATCGCCGGTGGGCACGGGCAGGTCGCGCTGCGGCTGGAGCGGCTGCTGGCGGCCGCAGGACACCGGTCCCGGGCGATCATCCGCAACCCCGACCAGGCCGCCGACGTGGCGGCGGCCGGCGCCGAGCCGGTCGTGCTCGACCTCGAGGCCATCGCCGGGCTGGCGGCGCTGACCGACGCGTTGCGTGGCGCCGACGCCGTGGTGTTCGCCGCCGGCGCCGGGCCCGGCAGCGGGCCCGAGCGCAAGCGCACCGTCGACTTCGGGGCCGCCGTGAAGCTGGTCGCCGCCGCCGGGCAGGCCGGCATCGACCGGTACGTGATGATCTCGACCCTCGGTGCCGACCGCCCCGAGGCCCGGCCCGACGCCATGCGGCCCTACTTCGCGGCCAAGGCCGAGGCCGAGGAGGCGCTGCGGGCGAGCGGCCTGGCGTTCACCGTGCTGCGGCCGGGGTCGCTCACCGACGACCCGGGCACCGGCCGGGTGACCCTGGTCGACCACCTCGACGGCTGGGGTGCGGTCCCGCGGGACGACGTGGCGGCCGTGCTGCTGGCCCTGCTCGCCGACCGGGCCGGCGTGGGCCGCACGGTCGAGCTCGTCGCCGGCGACACCCCGATCGCCGCCGCCGTGGCCGCGCTGGGCTGACGGCCCGGCTCAGCCCTTGGCGTCGGCCCAGGTCGGCCCGAACGCCAGGTTGACCTCGAGCGGCACGCTGAGCTCGACAGCCCCCGACATGGCCTCGACCACCAGGTCGGTCACCGGGTCCTGCTCGGCCGGGGGCACGTCCAGCAGTACCTCGTCGTGGACCTGGAGGATGAGCCGGCTGGCCCGGCCGGTGTCCTCGAGCGCCGTCTCGATGCGGACCAGCGCCACCTTGAAGATGTCGGCCGCCAGGCCCTGGATGCCGGCGTTCATGGCCTGGCGCTCGCCGGCCTGGCGGATGCGGTAGTTGGGCGACGACAGCTCGGGGATCTGGCGGCGCCGGCCGAACAACGTCTCGGTGTAGCCCCGCTGGCGGGCCTCGGCCACCGTGCGGTCCATGTACTCGCGCACGGCCGGGAACGCCTCGAAGTAGGCGGCGAGGATGAGCGCGGCCTCGTCGGTCTCGATGTTGAGCCGCTGAGCCAGGCCGTAGGCCTCCATGCCGTAGGCCAGCCCGTAGCTGACCATCTTGGCCTTGGACCGCTGCTCGATGGTGACGTCGCCCGGCTCGACCGAGAAGATGCGCGACGCCGTCTCGGTGTGGATGTCGCGCCGGGCCCGGAAGCTCTCGATCAGCCCCGGGTCCTGGGCCAGGTGGGCGATGCAGCGCAGCTCGATCTGGTTGTAGTCGGCCACCAGCAGCTCGCACCCGGGGGCGGCCACGAAGGCCCGCCGGAACTCGCGGCCGACCTCGGTCCGCACCGGGATGTTGTGCAGGTTGGGCTGGTCGGACGACAGGCGGCCGGTGCGGGCCACGGTCTGGTTGAACGTGGCGTGGATACGGCCGTCGGCCGCCACCTCGGCCAGCAGCCCGTCGCCGTAGGTCGAGCGAAGCTTCTCGACCTCGCGGTAGGCCAGGAGGTGGTCGACGACCGGGTGCTGGCCCGCCAGCTTCTCCAGCGACGAGGCGTCGGTCGAATAGCCGGTCTTGGTCTTCTTCTGGGGGGTGAGGCCCAGCGTGTCGAAGAGGATCTCCCGCAGCTGGGGCGTCGAGTTGACGTTGAACTCGCCGACGCCGGCGGCGTCCCAGATGAGCCGGCGCTGGCGCTCGACCTCGGCGTTCAGCCGGTCGCGCAGGGCCTTGAGCTCGAGCGCGTCGACACCGACGCCCACGTGCTCCATGCGGGCCAGCACCCGGACCAGCGGCACCTCGATCTCGTCGTTGAGGCCCCGCAGCGCCTGGTCGTCGAGGGCCCGGCCCAGCGGCTCGACCAGCCGCTCGACCGCCAGCGCGTAGCGGGCGGTGCGCAGCGCGGGGCGGATGCCCGAGCCGTCGAGGTCGAGCTGGCCCTCGGCGGCGGCACCGTCGCTCGGCAGCTCGGCGCCCGCGTAGCGGCGCAGGACCTCGTCGAGCAGGTAGCGCGACTCGGCCGGGTCGAGCAGGTAGGCGGCGATGGCCGTGTCGAGTGCCAGGCAGCGGACGTCGATGCCGGCGTCGAGGAGTGAGCGCATGACGGCCTTGGCCTGGTGGGCGGCCACCGGGCGGCCCCCGTCGGCCGGCAGCGCCACCAGCGCGGCCAGCGCCCCGGCCACGCCCTCGTCGGCCAGCAGCTCGCCGGGCACCCACGCCACCTCGCCGGCTGCTGGGTCGGTGACGAAGGCCAGGCCCTCGAGCGCCGAGCGCCCCTCGCCGCCCTCCCAGCCGGCGGCCACGGCCAGCGGGCTGCCGTCGGTGACGGCTCGGGCGGCCGCCAGCGCCGCCACCGCCTCGGCCGCGGTGACCAGCTCGGTGACCTCGGCCTCGAGGACCTCGGCCGGCGCCCCGCCGACGCCGAGGTCCTCGCCCAGGGCCTCGGTGAGCCGCTCGGCCAGGCTGTGGAACTCGAGGAAGTCGAACAGGCGCCGCACCTCGTCGACGTCGGGCGCCCGCCGGTCGAGCTCGTCGACGGTGACGTCGAGGGGGACGTCGAGGACCAGCTGCATGACCTCGGCGTTCTCGCGCACCTGGGCCTCGTGCTCGGCCAGGTTGGACCGCAGCCTGGGCGACTGCTCGCCGAGGTGCTCGAAGATGCCGTCGAGCCCGCCGTAGGCGTTGATGAGCTTGGCCGCCGTCTTCTCGCCCACGCCGGGCACGCCCGGCAGGTTGTCGGACGGGTCGCCTCGCAGCGCCGCGTACTGGCGGTACATGCGGGGCGTGACCCCGGTGCGGTCCTCGATGCCGGCCTCGTCGTAGAGCACGTAGTCGGACACGCCCCGCCGGTTGTAGAGCACCTTGACGTGGGGGTCCTCGACCAGCTGGTACACGTCGCGGTCGCCGGTGACGACGATGACGTCGAGCCCGGCGTCGCGGCCCTGGGTGGCCAGCGTGGCGATGATGTCGTCGGCCTCGTAGCCGGGGGCCTCGATCATGCGGATGCCCAGCGTCTCGATGACCTGGCGCACGAGCCCGATCTGCTGGCGGAGGATGTCGGGCGTCTCGGCCCGACCCGCCTTGTAGGTGGCCACCCGCTCGTGGCGGAACGTGGGCTCCGGCCGGTCGAAGGCCACGGCCATGCGCCGGTGGCCGTGGTCGCGCATGAGGTTGATGAGCATCGACGTGAACCCGAAGACCGCGTTGGTGACCTGGCCCGAGGCCGTGGTCAGGTCGGTCGGCAGCGCGAAGAAGGCGCGGTAGGTGAGCGAGTTGCCGTCGATGAGGAGGAGCGGGTCGTCGGCCACGGCGGCCCCTCAGGCGTCGGGCTTGATGTCGCCGTCGATGATCCGACGCGCCACGTCGCGCATGGTCACCCGTTCCGACATGGCCCGGCGCTGGATGAAGCTGAACGCGGTGTTCTCGTTCAGCCCGAACTCGTCCATGAGCTTGCCCTTCGCCCGGTCGACCACCTTGCGGGTCTCGAGCTGCTCCTCGAGGCTGGCGGTCTGGTCGGCCAGGGCCTTGATCTCCTTGAACCGGCCGAGCGCCACCTCGACCGCCGGCACCAGCTCGCTGCGCTCGAACGGCTTGACCAGGTAGGCCAGCGCCCCGGCGTCGCGGGCCTGCTCGATGAGGTCGCGCTGGCTGAACGCCGTGAGGATGAGCACCGCGGCGCGGCGCTCGCCGGCGATCTCGCGGGCGGCGGCCAGGCCGTCGAGGCCAGGCATCTTGATGTCGAGGATGGCGAGGTCGGGCTCGAGCTCGCGCACGAGCTTCACGGCCTCGTCACCCCGCCCGGTCTCGCCGACGACCTCGTAGCCCTCTTCCTCGAGGGTCTCCTTCAGGTCGAGGCGGATGATGGCCTCGTCCTCGGCGATGACGACGCGGGTGGCCAAGGGCGTTCCTTTCGATTCTGCGGTGGTTCGTTCTAGCGCGCTCTCGACTCGGCCAGCAGCCGGTCGAGCAGCTCGTCCTGGTGGCGTTCCAGCCGGGCGATCTCGTCCTGCACCTTGGCCCGGTGGTTGCGCATCGCCTCGGCGTGGCGCTCGGCGTCGCGTCGGTCGTGGTCGGCGACGGGGGTCTCGGAGACGAGGGCCCGCAGCCTGGCGTCGTCGGCGGCGTCGGCCAGGTGGGCGAGCTGCTCGGCGCTGACCGCCAGCTCCTCGCGCAGCTGCACGAGCCGCCCGGCGACCTGGGTGAGGCGCCGCTCGACCAACGACTTGGACATGACGCCGATTCTAGGTTGCCCGGCGACCTGCTCCCGCGCTGGTCGGGCAAACCCCTTGCGGGGAGCCCGGTCGGCGCTGGTTGACTGCCGGGATGCGGCGCCTGCTTCTGCTCGCCTTCATCTGGGGCTGGTCGTTCCTGTTCATCAAGGTGGCGGTCGAGGGCCTGACCCCGACCACGGTGGCCTGGGCCCGCATCGCGCTCGGCGCCACGGTGCTGCGCATCGTGCTGGCCCGGCAGGGGGGCCGGGTGCCGACGGACCGCACGATGGTGCGCCACTTCGCCGTGACCGCCCTGTGCGGCAACATCGTGCCCTTCTCGCTGCTGGCCTGGGGCGAGCAGCACATCACCTCGGCGCTGACGGCGGTGCTCAACGCCTCGACACCGCTGTTCACCGCCCTGCTCGCGGCGATCGTGCTCGCGGAGCGGCTGCGCCCGGTCCAGGTCCTGGGCCTCGGCGTGGGCGTCGTCGGGGTGGCGGTGGCGGCGGGCGTGGGGGCGTCCGACCTCCACGGCTCGTCGCTGGCCGGAGCGCTGGCCGCCATCTTCGCGGGGGCCGGCTACGGCGCGGCGTTCGTCTACATGCGGCGCAACCTCATGGGCGTCCCGCCCCTCGTGGCCGCCGCCGGCCAGCTGTCGGTGGGGGCGGTGCTGCTGTTCCCGGTGGCGCTGGCCACCTCGGTGATGCGCGGCGTGGACCTCACGCCCACCCGGGTGGGGGCCGTGGTGATGCTGGGCGTCCTCGGCACCGGGCTGGCGTACGTGCTCAGCTACCGGATCATCGCCGACCTGGGGGCGACGACCGCCTCGCTCGTCACGTACATCATCCCGGTGGTGGCGGTGGTCGTCGGCGTCGTCGTGCTCGACGAGCCGTTCGAGTGGCGGCTGGTGATCGGGGGCCTGCTCACGGCGGCGGGCATCGCCGCGGTCAACAGCAAGGGCCGCGCGGCGCGCCGGGCGCCGGTGGCCGTCGCGCCGTGAGATCTCGCGCGCGCTGAGTAGTGAGCGCCTCACGGACGGCGGCCTGTGCCCGCGGGTACCGTGCGCGGCGATGGCCACAGACCCCTGGGGCATCGATGACGGCTACTTCGACGTGGCCGGGCACTGGCACGCCACCACGCCCGACACCCGGGCCGCCCTGCGCGCCGCCATGGGGGCCGGCCCCGGCGACGAGGGTCCCCCCGGCGGCCCGCCGCTGTGGGTGGTGCGCGCCGACGCCGCCGCCCCCCTCCTGGGCCCCTGCGAACTGCGGACCGAGGACGGCGGCGAGGCCCGGGTCGAAGGCGCGCTGCCGCCCGACCTGCCGATCGGGTACCACGACCTCCAGCCCCTCGACGGCGGTCCCCTCACCCGGCTGATCGCCACCCCC
>DASXRH010000545.1:0-4034 GCA_036506715.1 Acidimicrobiales bacterium | reverse complement strand
GGGTCAGCGCCAGCGGTCGGGCGGGGGTTCGGTGCTGGGGCCGACGTGGTCGTCGAGCCAGGCCACCAGTGGGCCGGCGGCACGCCAGGTGCCGGTCACGCGGTCGGCGGCCTTGGCCGTGCCCAGCCATCGGGACGGGGGCCACGACCGGAACGCGGCGACGCTCTTGCGCCGGAGCAGCTCGATGCGGGGGTGGTCGCGGGGGTAGCCGCGGGGCGCGGTCTTGAGCGCGTGGCCCTCGAGGCGCAGGCCCTCGTCCTCGACCTCGGCCACCGCGGCGGCCAGCTCGGCGCCGGACACGTCGTCGTCGACGGCCTCGCGGTAGCGGGCGAGCTGGTCGTTGGCCATCATCCAGTAGCCGGCGCCGGCCGCCAGGCCGTCGGCCGAGAACTCGACGTAGTAGGCGGCGCCGCCCTCGCCCTCGGCCACGCCGTAGCACCGGGTCTTGTACGGCGTCTTGTCTGCGCTGAACCGGATGTCGCGCTGGGGCCGGAACACGCGCAGCGGCCCGAACTCGTCGGCCACATGATCGCCGAGGGCGTCGAACGGCGCCCGCACCTCGCCCTCGAAGATCTCCTTGTTGGCCAGGAAGAATGTGCGGCTGTTGTCGAGCTCGAGCCGGCGGTAGAAGTCGAGCGCCGCCTCGGACCAGCCCCGGAACGTGCTGCCCACGCCCCGGATGCTGCCACACCCGGCGGGGGCTCAGCCGTCGGTCAGCCCCGAGCGCACCGCCCAGGTGGCCACCTCGGTGCGCGATCCCATCTCGAGCTTGGCCAGGATGTTCGACACGTGGACCGCCGCGGTGCGGGGCGAGATGTACAGGCGCTCGGCCAGCTGGGCGTTGGTCAGGCCCTCGGCCAGCAGCACCACCACCTCGCGCTCGCGGGGGGTGAGCGCGGCCGGACCCACCGGCCCGGGGCCGAGGCCGAGGCGGCGCTCGACGGCCCGGAGCTGCTCGACCCGCCAACCCCGCCACCGGGCCAGCAGCCGGGCGGCCTCGGCGGCGTGGGCCCGGGCCTCGTCGGTGCGGCCCAGCTGGGCCAGCGTGGCGGCGGCGCCCACGTACGCGGTGCCCCGGGCCCCGGCCAGCACCTCGCGGGCGGCGCCCAGGGTGGGGGCGGCGGCCCGGTACAGCTCGGCGGCGGCGTCGATGCGGCCCTCGGCCTCGGCCATCTGGGCACCCAGGAGCAGGGCCCAGGGGTGGTGGGGGGCCAGCCGGTCGCCGACGAACTGCCCGGCCCGGTCGACCAGCGGGCGCATCTCGTCGGGCGACACCCCGGCGGCCAGCGCCGCCGACAGCAGGTCGTGGACCTGGGACGGCGAGGCGTACTGCTCCTGGTCGATGGCGGCCAGCAGGTCGCCCAGCAGCGCCCGGGCCCGGGCGAGGTCACCCCGGCGCCAGGCGATGTGGGCGTCGAGCCCGGTCACGCCCGCCGCGCTGCGCACCGTGACCGGCTTGGCCGCGGCGCTCATGCGCTCGGCGGTGTCGAGGTCGCCGGCCTCCAGCGCGAGGCCGGCCCGGAACACCGCGGTGACCGGCCACGTCCGCAACGGGCTGCGGCCCACGCCGGCCCGGCGGACCGAGTCGAGGTGGGCGATGGCGCCGTCGAGGTCGCCCTCGGCCGCCGCCAGTTGGGCGAGGGACCCGGCCGCGTCGCCGATGGCCATGGCGTCGAACCCGGCGGCCTCGGCCTGGTCGCGCATGCGGTCGATCAGGACCCGGACCTCGGCCACGTCCTTCCACCGGCGGGCGTGCCACACCAGGTTGTTGAGGGCCCGGGCCGCCAGCAGGTGGTCACCGGCGGCCTCGGCGCCGTCGGCCGCCGCCTCCAGCAGGTCGCGGCCCTCGTCGGCGTGGTCGGGCAGCACGACCAGCATCGAGCCCTTCTCGACCATGGCCGCCAGCCGCACGTCGGTGAGGTCGGCGGCGTCTGCGAGGGCCAGCGCCTTGTCGGCCCACTCGATGGTGGCGTCGGCCTGCTCGCGCAGCATCGCCGACTGGGCCACCGCCGCCATGGCCCGGGCCCGCTGCCCGTCCGTGGGCAGCCGGTCGATCACTGAGACCAGCTGGGCGGTGCGGTCGACGAGCGCGTCGATGTCGCCCTCGTCCCACGCCACCCGGGCCCACAGGGCCAGCGCCTCGGCCTCGACCCCGACGTCACCTGCGGCCCGGGCCCCGGCCAGCCACCGCTCGGTGTGGGCCTCGGCGTCGTCCAGCTGGCCCGCCAGCCAGGCGGCCCGGGCCCCCAGGGACCGCAGGTCGGCGTCGTCGTCGGCCTCGGCGAGCCCGGTCTCGGCAAGCTGCAGGGCCTGGTAGGTCGAGCCCAGCGCCAGCGACTCGCGAGCGCCCAGCCGGGCCTCGGCCACCATGTCGTCGTAGCGGCCGGCGCCGCCGGCGTGGCGGGCCAGGGCGACGTGGTCGCGGCTGCCGGTGGCCTGCAGCGCGGCGAACGCCGCCTCGTGCAGGCGCCGCTGCTCGCGCCCGAGCAGGCTGCCCTCGATCGCCTCGCGGGCCAGCTCGTGGTGGAAGCTGAACACGTCGGGCTCGGCCTCGACCAGCAGCCCCCGGTCGACCGCCGCCCGCAGCCGCCCGATCAGCTCGCCCTCGGGGGCGCCCGTGACCGCCGCGAGCACGTCGAACGACACCCGCCGGCCCAGCACGGCCGCGGCGCTGATCATCGTGCGCACGTCGGGATCGAGGTCGTCGAGCTCGGAGCGGACCAGCTCGGACACCGTCCAGGGCAGCGGCAGCACCTCGATCTCGCGGTACGGGCGCTCGCCGGAGCTGGCCACCAGCTCCTCGAGGAAGAAGGGGTTGCCGCCGGTGCGGCTGTGGAGGGCGTCGACGACCCGGAAGGACGGCTCCTCGTCGTACACCGCCGCCAGGAAGCGGGCCACGTCGGCCTGGCTCAGCCGGTCGAGGTGGACATGGGTCACGCTGTGGCGGCGCTCGAGACGGGGCAGGGCGTCGGCGGCAGGGTGGCGGCGGGACAGGCCGTCGGGGCGGTACGTGCCCACCAGCACCAGGCCCGTGCCGGGGCCGCCGGGGGCCGGGGCGGGCGCCGGCTCGGCCAGGCGCTCGAACACGGCCACGCTCTCGGAGTCGGCCCAGTGCAGGTCCTCGAACACGACGATGCCGCCGACACCGGCGGTGAGGCGGCGGACCAGGTCGACGCCGGCCCGCACCCGCTCCTCGGCCGGGCGGTCGGCGTCGCGCACCGCGGCGGCCAGGTCGGCGACGGTGGTCCCGCCATCGTCGGTCGGCGCGTCGACGCGGTCGCCCAGCAGCCCTAGCGCGGGCTCGACGGCGTCGAGCAGCAGCTCCAGGGGCCGTCCGACGGTGCCGGGATCGGCCTGGCCGGCCAGGACCAGGATGCCCTCGGGGGCGCGGCGCACCAGCTCCTGGACCAGGCGGGTCTTGCCGATGCCCGCCTCGCCGGCCACCAGGGCCACGGTCGGCTCGGGGCGGGCACCCACCAGGCCGGACAGGCGGTCCAGCTCGGCGGCGCGCCCGACCATGACGGGGGAGAGCCCGGTGCGGCCGACCAGCATGCCCCCAGGGTAGGGGCCCGCCCTCGCCGGGATCACCGGTGGGGGCGGGCGTGGGCGCCGCCCCGCAGGGTGTCGATCCAGCGGGGGCGGCTCCACCGGCCGCGGGCGGCCGTGCGGAGGTCGTTGTGCCGCTCCTCGACGAGCAGCCGGGCGGTTTCGTGGTTGATGAGCATGGGTCCATCGTGCGCCGCGCGCGGGGTCCCGCACATCGGATGACCTCGGCATTTACCGCGCGTGCACCCCTACGTAGACCGGCCCTCGCACCGCCTACGCATACGCGGGCGGCACTAGGTTCGGGGACATGTCCGATCCGCAGATGCCCGCCGACGACCAGGCCACCCGGGCCGCGCTCGCCGTGCTGGCCGAGGACGTCGGGGCGTGGACCACCGAGCTCACCATCACGCCCTACCCGGGCGCCGAGCCCGTCCGCACCACCGGGGTGGCCGACGGCAGACTGGTGGCCGGGCGGTGGCTGTCACCGA
>DASXRH010000544.1:0-4150 GCA_036506715.1 Acidimicrobiales bacterium | reverse complement strand
GGCGTCGTACCTCGACCTGTGGATCGAGGCCCAGTTCGGCGACGACGACGCGCTCGCCCACCGGGCCTACTGCCGCATGCTCGAGGACCGCTCGCACATCCCGCCCGCCCAGCAGGCCGCCATCCAGGCGGCGGCGCTGGCCGACGAGGGCGCCGCCGTCCCCGCCGCCGGCACCGCCGGCAGCGCGCCCTTCGGCCGCTACAACGACGACAAGGACTTCCGCCGGGGCATGGTCGCCTGGGCGGTGTGCGGCTGGTACCCGGACCGCAGCGACCTCGAGGAGGAGAGCGAAGGCCGGCTGGTGCCCCTGTCGGGCCAGGGGTTCGCGGTCAACCCCGAGTTCCGCCTGATGTGGAACCTGGGGTCGCCGCCGTCCGAGGTCCGCTCGTCCACCTGCTCGGGCTGGTGGGGCACCGACGGCACCGGCACCACGAAGCCCGATCCCCGGGGCACCAAGTGGGGCGTGCGCGACGGCGACGGGCCCTTCCAGTTCGGCACCGCCGGCGACATCGACGAGGCCTTCACCGTCTACGGCGACGAGCAGGTGGCCGAGGCCACCGGGGGCGGGGCGTTCGGGGTGAGCGTCGCCCCCTACGCCGCCGCCGACCGCGAGAACCTCCCCGAGGCCCGCGACTGGGTGTTCGCCCTCAACGGCCACAACCTGCCGTCATCGGTGCCCCACGCGTTCCTGGCCATCGTCATCGCCGGCATCTACCTGTGGGCCATCGGCGGGCTGGCGCTGGGGACGCTGGTGGCCCAGTTCCTCACGGTGCTGTTCTTCGTGGCCCTGCCGGTGCTGCTCGTGCTGGGGATGTGGCCGACCGACGGCGCCCGCCGCCTGTTCTGGCGCTACACCCGGCTCGGCGCCGGGTCGCTGTTCGCCAAGGCGGCCTTCGTGTCGCTGCTGGCCATCCTGCTCACCCTGATCAGCGTGATCGACGCCCTCGGCGCCCTGACCGGGGCCTTCGGGGCCGCCGGCGGATCGGGCCTGGCCGGGGGGCTGGGCGCCGCGATGCTCCAGGCGGCGGCGCCGGTGGCCGCCATCTGGGCCATGCGGTGGGCGCTCAAGGACCTGGGGATGGGCAACATCTTCAGCCTCAAGGGCGCCATGGCCCTGACCGGCCGCCTGACCCGGGGCGACGGACCGCCGGGCGCAGACGGCGCGCCGGGGCGGGTGACGGTCCGGGACCGCAGCCGGGAGGCCGTGCGCCGCCGCCTCGACCGCCGGGCCGTGGTCCGCGAGTCGCGGCGGACGGCCCGTGACCCGAAGGCCGGGGACGAGGCCGCCGCCGGGACCGGGCGCCGGGGCCTGCGGCGGGCGGGTCCGGCCGGGCGGCGGGCGGGGGCCGGGGCGGGGGCCGGGGCCAGGGACGGCGCCCCCGGGCGCACCACCCCGCGGGCCCGCGGGGCGGCGCTGCTGGGCACGGTCGCGTCGCCGTCCCGGTTCACGCCGCAGGCGGTCAAGGACGGCGAGGTCCCGGCGGCCGGCAGCGGCCGGGTCCGGGCGGGCAGCCCGCTGGCCGGCGCGCTGTTCCGGTTCCCGCCGGTGGCGGGCGCGATGGCCGTGGCCGCCTGGGCGGCCGGCCGGAGCGGGCGCGACCGGGCCGGGCCCGACGACATCCCCGCCGACCACGGCCGGGCCCCAACCGCCGACGAGATGGCCGGCACCCCCGAAGGTGGCATCGGCGCCGCCTACGGCCGCCACGTCGAGGCCATCGCCGCCGCGGGCACCGGTGCCGACCCGGCGGCCGCCGCCCACCACCCCGACGTCGTGCCCCCGCCGCTCACCGCCGGCCGGGAGGTCACGGCCGACGGCGCCGTCCACGGCGTGACGTCGACCCGCCGGTCGGTGCCGCTGCCCACGCCGGGGTGGGCGGCCCGGGACGGCGAGGCGTTCTCGGCGCCGCGGGGCTACCGCGGCCTCCACCCACCGGCGGGCGCCCCGGGCCCGCGGACCCACCGCCGCCGCCACCTCCCGGGAGGGACCGATGACCACGGTCGACCACAGCGCGCCGGACGCCACTGAGCTCGACGGCGACCGCCCGGTCATCCGGCCCGGCGACCTGCTCAACGTCTACGAGTACCAGGAGATCCGCCACGAGTTCGCGGCCGGCGCCGGGCTGCGCCCCGACCAGGTGCTGATGACCCCCTACGGCTACCCGCCGCTGCCCCGGCCCCCCGCGGGCGGCGCCGACGGCACCGGCCGGCTGCCGGCCGACCTGGCCCCCGAGATGGCCGGGCACCCGGTGTTCTGGCTCGACGGACCGACCCGGCGCCAGCGCGACGGCGAGCACGACGACGCCTACGCCATCCGACTGTTCCTCGAGCTGGTCGACCGCGGCCATCTCGACGGCGAGTCGGGCCGGCTGCGCAACCCGCTGGTCGCCCTCGGGATCGACGTACGGGACGACGCCGACCGCGACCGCCTGGCCGCCTACCGGGACGGCGGGTGGGACGCCGGCCTGTGCGGGCTGGTGGTCGCCCCCAACCCCGACACGCCGCCCGGTGCCCTGGCCGCGGAGGCGGCCCGGGCCCACCGGGCCCACGCCGAGGCCTACCGGGACCTCATCGCCCTCTACCGGCGCACGGTCGCCAACGCCGTGGCCGACGCCCGGGCCACGGTGCGGTCGGCCGACCTCGACGCCGACAGCCGGCGGCTCACCGTCGCCTGCGAGGACCTGCGCCGGGCCGCCGCAGCCGGCGACGACCCCCGGTCCCGGCGGGTGGCGCTGGACGAGGCGTACCGCTGGCTGCTGGCCCGCATGGCCCAGCTCGACGGGGCCCGGGCGGTGCTGGCCGTCGAGATCGACCGCCAGACCCATCTCGACGCCCCGAAGGGCGCCGCCGCCTACGCCGCCGAGGTCGAGCGCGCCCACGCCGGCCGGTGCGCGGCGCTGGAGCCCCCGATGGCCGCCGTGTACGCGGACCCCGCCGACGAGATCCGCCTGCGGGCCCTGCTGCTGGCCGCCCGGGGGGCGTACCAGGACGCCCTCGACCGGGCCCGGACGGTGCTGGCCCTGGCCGACAGGGTGGTGGTCGAGGAGCCGCTCGCCACCCTCCCGCCGGCCGACACCCCCGGTGCCGACGGCCGCCGGGCCGACCGGCGGGCCGCCACCGCCGACACCCTCGCCCGCCCGCCGGTCCGGGCCGGTCGGGGGTGGCGGGCGTCGTGAACGAACGGGCCGGGCGTGATCCGTTCGCGCTCCGGTCCCGGGGCCGCGGCCTGCCCTCCCGGCTCCCCGAGACCGGGACCGACGGCGACGACGACGCCGGGGCCGCGGCGCCGGATGGGCAGCGGCGCGTGGCCGAGGCCGGGCGGCGCCTGGACCGGTGGGGCGACGTGCTCATCCGCACCGGGGTGGGGGCCAAGGCCGGGATCGCGCTCAAGGTGGGTGGGAAGGGAGCGGTGGTGGCGGCGGCGGGCATCCCGCTGGCGCTGTTCGCCGTGCTGGTGGTGCTGGTCGGGGCGGTGGTGCCGTCGACGAGCCTGGTAGGGGCCGACCACCCGCCGGCCGACGCGGCGCCCGACGCCACGGCCGAGATCCCCGCTGGCTACATGGCCGCCTACATGGCCGCCGACGACGAGTACCGGGTGCCATGGCCGGTGCTGGCCGCCATGGGCTACGTCCTCACCGAGCACGGCGCCCGCAGCCCCTACGACACCCTCCGTCGCGCCGACGACCAGCGCTTCCCCCGGGTCGATCCGGCGATCGCCCCCGGTACCGCCGTGGCCGCGGGCCCCAGCGCCACCTGCCGGCTCCGGATCGTCGGGGACTCGCTGCTGGTCGGGATGAGCGCCGGGCTGCCCGCCCGGCTGCCGGCGTGCACGCTCTCCGCCGTCGACGGCCAGACCGGCCGGACCATCGCCGGCGGCACCGCGGCCCTGGCCGGCGCGCCGCTGGACGACGAGACCGCGCTGGTCGTCGTGCTCGGGACCAACGACCTGGCCGGGACCGTCACCGCCGACGACCTCGCCGGCCGCATCGACGACCTCGTGGCCGAGGCCGGCGGCCGCCCGGTCGTCTGGGTGACCAGCGCCGCCACCGGACTGGCCACCGGCGCCCCCGTGCTGGCCGACGCGCTCGCCGCCGCCGCCCGCCGCCACCCCGAGCTGATCGTGGCCGACTGGGCCGGCTACCTGGCCGGCCGG
>DASXRH010000543.1:0-3526 GCA_036506715.1 Acidimicrobiales bacterium | reverse complement strand
CGTCCGCCAGCGGGATGAACGGGACGACGTCCACGACCCCGAACCGGGGGTGCGCGCCGGCGTGGGTCCGCAGGTCGAGGCGGGCCACCGCATCGGCCGCCACGGCCCGGGGTGCGGCCTCCCCCACCAGGGTCAGCACCGACCGGTTGTGATCGGCATCGCGGTGCACGTCGAGCAGGTCGCCACCCGCCGTGGCGGCCAGCGCGGCCACCACCTCGGGGCGCACCCCCTCGCTGACGTTCACCACGCACTCGAGCATCAGGGCACCCGGGAGGGGGATGCGGGCCCTGATCGCGCTAGCGTGTCGCCCGTGAACCTTGGAGCACCTGAACTTCTCATCGTCCTGCTGGTGGTCCTGGTCCTCTTCGGCGGCGCGAAGCTCCCCAAGCTTGCCCGGTCGATGGGGCAGGCGCAGTCCGAGTTCAAGCGTGGACTGAACGACTCCGGCCGCAAGGACGACGACGACGAGGCCGACAAGGCCTAGTCGCCTGGTGACCGCCCGGCTGGCTCAGGCCGCCGGGCAGTTGGGCGCGTGATGGCCCCCGTCGGGCTCCGTGTCCGCGCCAGCGCGCCCGGGGTTGACCACCGCGCTGGCCATCTCGGCCAGCCGCCGCCGCTTGAGGATGCGCCGCCGCTCGCGCTCGGAGGCCCCGCCCCACACGCCGTGGTCGATGCGGTTGACCAGCGCGTGCTCGAGGCACGGCTCCTTGACCGGGCACGTGGCGCAGATGCGCCTGGCGATCTCCACGCCCACACCGTCGCTCGGGAAGAACATCGCAGGGGGCTCTTCGGCGCAGTTGCCACGCGCCATCCACTCGGTGTCCATCTCTCCTCCAGGATTCTGCGCAACGTCCGCCGTCGTGCTGAGGCTCTCACCTACCCAACTCACCTGAGTGTTACCTGGGAGCCGCCCCGGGGGGATGGGGGATTTCCCCTCACCGCCACCCGGCGCCTGCCGGTGCGAGGCCCGATCCAGTATGCATGGGCCCCGTGAACGCGGCTGACGCCCCGCTCCCGCCACCCCCCGATCCGGCGCGTCCCGGCCCCCGGCCGCGGCCCGCCGAGCCCGACGCGCACCGACCCTTCCCCCCGCCGCCGGGCGGCTACCGCCCCTACGGCCTGGGAGCGGCGCTCCGCCCCGCCAGTACGGAGCCGGCCGGGCCCGGCGCCGCCGGCAGCGGCTCCCGGCCGCCGGCGACTGAACCCGGACATGGGCGCCGTCTGTGGCTGGTCGCCCTGGTGGCGGCCGTGGTGGGGGCACTGGCCGGGGCGGCGGTGGCCGCCGTGGTGCTGGCCTCCGACGACGGCGACCCCGCCCGCCGCATCGTGGCCCGGCCCGCGGTCACGACCCCCGACGGGAGCATGGACGTCCAGACCATCCTCGACGAGGTCGAGGAGTCGGTGGTCACCATCGAGACCAGCGGCACCGGCACCGGCGGCGTGTTCGAGGGGGCCGGCACCGGGGTCATCCTCTCGGCCGACGGGCTGATCATGACCAACGCCCACGTCATCGCCCAGTCCGAGGGCATCACCGTGCGGACATTCGATGGCGCCAGCTTCGACGCCTCGCTGGTGGGCAGCGAGCCCGAGAGCGACCTGGCCGTCATCCGCATCGCGGCGGCCGAGGGCCTGACCCCGGCCCAGCTGGGGTCGTCCGAGGCCCTGCTGGTGGGCGAGCCGGTCATCGCCATCGGCAACGCCCTCAACCTGGGCGGCCAGCCCAGCGTCACGACCGGCATCGTGTCGGCGGTCAACCGCACCATCGACAGCCCCGAGGGCACGCTCAGCAACCTCATCCAGACCGACACCGCCATCAACCCCGGCAACTCGGGGGGCCCGCTGGTCGACTCCAGCGGCGCCGTGGTCGGCATCAACACCGCCATCATCGAGAACAGCCAGAACATCGGGTTCGCCATCGCCATCGACTCGGCCAAGCCGATCATCGACGACATCCAGCAGGGCAACGGCACGGTCACCCCCGACACGCCCCGGCTGGGCGTGTCGACGGTGCCCCTCGACTCGGTCGAGTCGGCGGTCAAGCGCCGCCTCGGCGTCGAGGCCGACGCCGGCGCCTTCGTCACCGACGTGCTGCCCGGCAGCGGCGCCGAGGCCGCCGGCCTGCGCCAGGGCGACGTGATCCTGTCCATCGACGGCGAGGACATCCCCACCAACGACCGGCTGGGCGAGGTCGTCCAGGACCACCGGCCGGGCGACCAGGTGGAGATCACGATCGAGCGGGGTGGCGAGCAGCAGACGGTCACCGCCGAGATCGGCCGGCGGGGCGGCTGACGCCCCGGGCGGCCCCGGCCCTGGTGGCGGGGGTCGGCGGTGCGCCCACTAGGCTGGTCGGCCATGTCCGACGTCGCACCCGAAGTCGAGCCGCCCCGCGGCCACGCCCGTGTCGTCTACCTCGGGCCGGTGGCGCCGCACTGGGAGGTCCAGTCCGACTTCGGCGACCGGCAGATGATCGAGGACTTTCGGTCCCGGGTCATGGCCCGCCTCGTCCTCCTCCCGCCGCACGACCCCCAGTTCCGCCGCAACCGCGAGCGGGTGGTGCGCGACGCCGAGCGCGAGCACATCCTGCTCGAGTGGGACCTCGGGTACCCCGAAGAGGACGACTCCTGACCGGGCGGCCCGTGCTGTCACCGAAGGTTTACGTCGTCGTGCAGATCCCGCGCGGCGCGCGCCGGTAGCCTCGCGGGGTGGCCGCTTCCGCCGACGAACTCGCGGTCCGGGCCGACGACCTGCCGGTCCGCTACCGGAACCGCGAGCTCTCGTGGCTCGACTTCAACGAGCGGGTGCTGGCCCTGGCGGAGGACGAGCGGGTGCCGCTGCTCGAGCGGGCCAAGTTCCTGGCCATCTTCAGCCAGAACCTCGACGAGTTCTTCCAGGTGCGGGTGGCGGCCCTGAAGGACCAGGTCGCGGCCGGCGTCGGCGGGTCCAGCCCCGACGGGCGCACCGCCGGCCAGCAGCTGCTCGACATCCGCGACCGGCTCGACGTCCTGACGCCCCGCATGCAGGCCACGTTCCTCGACCGGGTGGCCCCGGGGCTGGCCGAGGCCGGCATCAAGTTGTCGTCGTGGGGCGATCTCGACGAGGACGACGAGAAGTTCCTGGTCGAGACCTTCGAGGAGCGCATCTTCCCGGTCCTCACGCCCCTGGCCGTCGACCCCGGCCACCCGTTCCCCTACATCTCCAACCTGTCGCTCAACCTGGCCGTCATCGTGGGCGATCCCGACGCCGGGGTGCGCCGCTTCGCCCGGGTCAAGGTGCCGTCGCTGCTGTCCCGGTTCGTGGTCCTGCCCGACGGCGAGCGCTACGTGCCCCTCGAGCTGGTCATCGCCGCCCACCTCGACCAGCTGTTCCCCGGCATGGATATCGAGCAGCACCACGCCTTCCGGGTCACCCGCAACGCCGACCTCGCGCTCGAGGAGGACGAGGCCGACGACCTGCTGGCCATGGTCGAGGTCGAGCTGCGCCGGCGACGCTTCGGGCGGGCCGTCCGGCTCGAGATCGACGCCGCCAT
>DASXRH010000542.1:0-5220 GCA_036506715.1 Acidimicrobiales bacterium | reverse complement strand
CGACCGCGTACCCGAGTGGCCCATGACCTCGAACCGGTCGATGCCCAGGGCCTCGGCGACGGCGGCCACGTCGGCGGCGGCCGAGGCCGAGCTTGGCGGCGGGGGGCGGGGCGACCATGATGCGGGCGTGATCCGCTGGTTCCGGGGCGTGGCCGTCGTCGAGGCCATCTCGTACCTGGTGCTGCTGGCCGCCTCGATCGGCAAGCACGCGTTCGGCGACGGTGTCCTGGTGGACGTGATGGGGCCGGTGCACGGGACGATCTTCCTCGTGTACCTCGGGCTGGCCCTGGCCATCCGCCGCCAGGTGCGGTGGTCGTGGTCGACGGTCGGGATCGTGGCCGTGGCGGCCGCCATCCCGCTCGGGGCGCTGGTCGTGGAGCGGCGGCTGGTGCCCGCCGACGCCGAGGACGACGGCGACCCGGCCGCGCCGGCGACCGCGCCGGTGGCCGGGCCCCGCTGATCTCAGCGGAAGCCGCGCAACCGCAGGCTGTTGGTGACCACGAACACGCTGCTGGCCGCCATGGCCAGGCCGGCCAGCATGGGATTGAGCAGGCCGGCGGCGGCCACCGGGATGGCGGCGACGTTGTAGGCGAACGCCCACGCCAGGTTGCCCTTGATCGTGCGCAGGGTCCGCCGGGCCAGGCGGATGGCGTCGGGAGCCGAGCGCAGGTCGCCGCCCACCAGCGTGAGGTCGCCGGCCTCGATGGCCACGTCGGTGCCGGTGCCCATGGCCAGGCCCAGGTCGGCCTGGGCCAGAGCGGCGGCGTCGTTGACCCCGTCGCCCACCACCGCCACCACCCGCCCCGCGTCCTGTAGCCGGCGCACCACGTCCACCTTGTCCTCGGGCAGGACCTCGGCCGCCACCTCGTCGATGCCGACGGCGGCGGCCACGGTGGCGGCGGTGGCGGCGTTGTCGCCGGTGACCAGGATCGGCGCCAGCCCCAGGTCCCGCAGGCGGGCCACCGCCTCGGCGCTGGTGGGCTTGAGCTCGTCGGCAACCGCGAACAGGGCCCGGGCCTCGCCGTCCCAGCCGGCGGCCACGACGGTGGCGCCCCGGGCCTCGGCGGCGGCGCAGGCCGCGGCCAGCGCCGGCGGCAGCGGGAGGGCCCGGTCGTCCAGCAGCGACGGCCGCCCGGCGATCACGCCGTGGCCGTCGACCACGCCCTCGACGCCGAGACCGGCGCGGCTGCGGAAGTCCTCGACCGGTGGCAGGGCGCCCACCCGATCGGCGGCGCCGGCGGCCACGGCCCGGGCCACCGGATGCTCGGAGGCCGCCTCCAGCGCCCCGACCAGGCGCAACGCGTCGTCGACGGTGGCCGGGTCGCCGTCGGCGGCCACCGCGTCGACCAGCCGCATGGTGCCGGTGGTGACCGTGCCGGTCTTGTCGAGCACGATCGTGTCGACCGCCCGGGTCGACTCCAGCACCTCCGGCCCCCGGATGAGCAGCCCCAGCTGGGCGCCCCGCCCGGTGCCGACCATGAGGGCGGTGGGGGTGGCCAGGCCCAGGGCGCACGGGCAGGCGATGATCAGCACGGCCACCGCGGCGGCGAATGCCTCGCTGGCCTCGTGGCCGGTGACCAGCCAGCCCGCCAGCGTGAGCGCGGCCAGGGCGATGACCGCCGGGACGAACACGGCCGAGATCCGGTCGGCCAGCCGCTGGACCGGGGCCTTGCCGGTCTGCGCCTGCTCGACCAGCCGGCCGATCTGGGCCAGCGCCGTGTCGGCGCCCACGACGGTGGCCTCGACCACCAGGCGCCCGCCGGCGTTGACCGTGGCCCCGACCACATGGTCGCCGGGGCCCACGTCGACCGGCACGCTCTCGCCGGTGAGCAGCGAGCGGTCGACCGCCGACGAGCCCTCGACCACGACGCCGTCGGTGGCCACCTTCTCGCCAGGCCGCACGACGAACCGCATGCCGACGGCCAGCTCGGTCACGGGCCGCCGCCGCTCGCGGCCGTCGCCGTCGAGGATGGCGACATCCTTGGCGCCCAGGTCGAGCAGCGCCTCGATGGCCCGGGCCGCCCGCCGCTTGGCCCGGGCCTCGGTGTACCGCCCGGCCAGGATGAACAGCGGGACCCCGGCGGCCACCTCGAGGTAGATCTGGCTGTCGGCGGCACCGGCCGGCGCCGTCCACGAGAAGGGATGGGTCATGCCCGGCATGCCCGCCTGCCCCCAGAACAGGGCGTACACCGACCAGCCGTATGCGGCCAGCACCCCCACCGAGACCAGCGTGTCCATGGTGGTGGCCCGGTGGCGCAGGTTGACCAGCGCCGCCCGGTGGAACGGCCACGCGCACCACAGCGCCACCGGCGAGGCCAGGGCGAAGCACAGCCACATCCACTCGTCGAACTGCAGCGCCGGGATCATCGACAGCGCGATCACCGGGGTGCCCAGCACCGCGGCCCACGTCAGCCGGTCGCGCAGCGCCACGAGCGCGGGCGGGTCGGGAGGGCGTCGGCGGGCCTGCGGCGGGACGGCGACCTCGGTGTCGACGCCCGCCGGCGACGGGGCGGCGGTGCGAGCCGACTCGCGGACCTCGGGCCCGGGGTGGGCCACCGGACCCGGCGGGTCGTCCCTCCGCCGCAGGCCGCCGATCGCCAGGCCCTCGAACCGCCCGGGCCCCGGCTCCGGCTCCAGCGCAGGCCCGGTGGCGACGAACCCGGCCGGCGCGGGCCCGGCGCGGTAGCCGAGGTCCTCGACGGCCGCCACCAGGTCGCCGGCGACCACCACCGCCGGGTCGTAGTGGACGCTGGCCCGCCCGGTCACGTAGTTGACGGTGGCCTCGACCCCGGCCACGCCGTTGAGGCCCCGCTCGATGCGGGCCGCGCACGAGGCACAGGTCATGCCCTCGATGGCCAGGTCCAGGTGGTCGAGCGCGGGCGGCTCGCGGTGGCCGGTGGCAGTCATGCGCCGGCGGGACTCAGCTCTTGACCAGGCGGGCGATGGCCCGGGTCGCCTCGTCGACCTTCTCGCCGGCGTCGGGCGCGCCCGAGGCCACGGCGTCGGTCACGCAGTGGTGGAGGTGCTCGTCGAGCAGGCCCACGGCCACGCTCTGCAGCGCGCTGTTCACCGCGGCGATCTGGGTCAGGACGTCGATGCAGTAGGTGTCCTCGTCGACCAGGCGCTGCAACCCGCGCACCTGCCCCTCGATGCGGCGGAGCCGCTTGAGGTAGTCGTCCTTGGTCATCGTGTACCCGGCCACATGCATACCCTAGCGGGGTATTGGTGGGCAGCGGCAAGCCCCACACGTAGTCTGGAGGCGTGCTCATCGGATCCCACGTGCCGCCGGACGACCCGCTCGCCACCGCCGCCGCCGAGGACGCCGACATCGTCCAGATCTTTCTCGGCGACCCCCAGAGCTGGCGCAAGCCCAAGCCCCGGGAGGATGCCGACGCCCTCCGGGCCTCGTCCACCCCGATCTACGTCCACGCGCCCTACCTGATCAACCTGGCCTCGCCCAACAACAAGATCCGCATCCCGTCGCGCAAGATCCTCCAGCAGACCTGCGACGCGGCTGCCGAGATCGGGGCCCGGGCCGTCATCGTCCACGGGGGCCACGTCACCCAGGACGACGAGCCCGGCGCCGGGTTCGACCGCTGGCGCAAGGGCATCGACACCGTCGAGACCGAGGTGCCGATCTACCTCGAGAACACGGCCGGCGGCGACCACGCCATGGCCCGCCACTTCGACACCATCGCCGGGCTGTGGGACAAGATCGGCGACACGGGCATCGGCTTCTGCCTCGACACCTGCCACGCCTGGGCCGCGGGCGAGGCGCTGGTCGACGCCGTCGAGCGCATCCTGGGCATCACCGGCCGCATCGACCTCGTGCATTGCAACGACTCCAAGGACGGCCACGGCTCGGGCCGCGACCGCCACGCCAACCTCGGCACCGGCACCATCGACCCCGAGCTGCTGGTGGCCGTCGTCGACGCCGCCGGCGCGCCGGTCATCTGCGAGACGGCCGACGAGGGGCGCAAGGACGACATCGCCTTCCTCAAGCACAACGTGCCCGGCTGACCGCCAGGGTCAGCCGCCCGCGGCCTGGGGCCACAGGCCGCCGATGTCCTCGCGCACGAGGGTGCGGTAGAGGTCGGCGTACAGCCCGCCCCGGGCCAGCAGGTCGGCGTGGCGGCCCCGCTCGACGATGCGCCCGTCGTCGATCACCAGGATCTGGTCGGCGGCGGTGATGGTCGACAGCCGGTGGGCGATCACGACGCTGGTCCGCCCGACCAGGGCGTCGGCGAGCGCCCGCTGGATGGCGGCCTCGTTCTCGCTGTCGAGGTGGCTGGTGGCCTCGTCGAGGATGACGATGGCCGGGTCCTTCAGCAGCATGCGGGCGATGGCCAGCCGCTGCTTCTCGCCGCCCGACAGCCGGTAGCCCCGCTCGCCCACCACCGTGTCGTAGCCGTCGGGCAGGGCGGCGATGACGTCGTGGATCTGCGCCGCCCGGGTGGCGGCCTCCAGCTCGGCCGGGGTGGCGTCGGGGCGGGCGTAGCGCAGGTTGTTGCCCACGGTGTCGTGGAACAGGTGGGGGTCCTGGACGACCACGCCGATCGCCTCGTGCAGCGAGTCCTGGGTGAGGTCGCGCACGTCGTGGCCGTCGATCCGCACCGCACCTGCGTCCACGTCGTAGAGGCGCGGCACCAGCATCGACAGCGTGGTCTTGCCCGCCCCCGACGGGCCGACCAGCGCCACCAGCTCGCCCGGCTCGATGGTGGCCGCCACCCCGTGGAGGATCTCCCGGGGCCGCGCCGGCGGCCCGCCGCCGTCCCCGTCGCCGTCCGGGTCGGTCCGGACCCGCCCCGGCGTGCCCACGTTGGGGTCGAACTCCAGCGTGGCGACGATCACGTCGGTCGGGTAGGTGAAGCGGACGCCGTCGAGCTCGATCCGGCCCCGGGGGTCGACCAGGTCGACGGCGCCGGGCCGGTCCACCAGCGGCGTCGGCGCATCGAGCACCTCGAACACCCGCTCGAACGACACCAGCGCGCTCATCAGGTCGACCCGGGCGTTGGTCAGCGAGGTCAGCGGCCCGTAGAGCCGGGCGACGAAGGCGGCCAGCGCCACCAGGGTCCCCACCGTCAGGCTGCCGTTCAGCACCTGGAGCCCGCCGATCCAGTAGACGGCGGCCGTGCCCATGGCCCCCACCAGCCCGAGGGCGATGAAGAACGTGCGCCCGTACAGCGCCGCCCGGATCCCCATGCGCCGCACGCCGTCGGC
>DASXRH010000541.1:0-7838 GCA_036506715.1 Acidimicrobiales bacterium | reverse complement strand
GGCGGCGTCGGGGGAGCAGAGGAACGCGACCACGCCGGCCACGTCGGCGACGGTGCCGATGCGGCCGAGGGGGATGCGGCCCTCGATCCTGGTGCGCAGGCCCTCGTCGTCGACCACCACCCTGGTCAGGCGGGTGGCGATGTAGCCAGGCGATACGCAGTTGACCCGCACCTCGGGGGCGTACTCGACCGCGGCGGCCTTGGTCAGGGCGACGACGCCGGCCTTGGCGGCCGCGTAGGGGCCCTCGCCCCGGGTGGGCCGGGACGCCGTCGTGCCGGCGATGTTGACGATGCTGGCGCTCGGGCCGGCACCGGCGCCGGCCGCCCGCAGGTGGGGCACCGCCGCCCGGATGCCGTGCCACACGCCCGTGAGGTTGACCGCCACGAGCCGGGCCCACTCGCCATCGTCGTAGCGGTCGAGCGGTTTGGCGGCGCCGAACCCGGCGTTGTTGACCAGCACGGCCAGGCCGCCCAGCCGCTCGGCGGCCTCGGCGACCGCGGCGGCCATCGCGTCGGCGTCGGCCACGTCGGCCTGCAGCACCAGGTGGGCGCCGGGGTCGCCGGCGTCGGGGTCGACGTCGACGACGGCCACCCGGGCGCCGTCGGCCGCCAGCCGGTCGGCCACCGCCCGGCCGATGCCCCGGGCGCCGCCGGTGACCAGCGCGCCCCGACCCTCCTGCGGCCCGGCCATCAGAACCCCTGGAACCACTGCCCGGCGTTGACGCCGAGCGCCTGGCCGGTGACCGGCTTGGACATGTCGGACGCCAGGAACAGCACGGCCTCGGCGATCTCGCTGGAGTGGGGCAGGTAGCCGAGCGCCGTCTCGGCCGCCACCTCCTGGTACTGCTCCTCGGGGGTGATGCCCCGCTTGGCCGCCAGGTGGTCGAAGTAGGCGGCGACGCTGTCGCCCCAGATGAACCCCGGGTGCACGGCGTTGACCCGCACGCCGTGGGCCCCGAGCTCCGCGGCCAGGGTCTTGGTCACCGCCGCCAGGGCCGCCTTCGACGCCGCGTAGGCACCGAACCGGGGCTTGATCCGCACCGACGACATCGTGTTCACCATGACGATGCGCCCGTCGCCCTGGGCCACCATGGGCTCGACCGCCGCCCGGGTCAGTTGCAGGGTGCCAAAGAAGTTGACGTCCATCGTGCGGCGCCAGCGGTCGAGGTCGGCCTCGAGGAAGCTGCGGTGGTCGCCGTCGTCGAACGCGTTGTTGACGAGCACGTCCAGCCGGCCGTGCTCGGCCACGATGCCGGCCACGGCGGCGGCGCAGGAGCCGGCGTCGGTGATGTCGAGCCGTACCGCCCCCGCCGTCGCCCCGGTGGCCGCCACCTCGTCGGCCAGCGCCGCCACCCGGCCCTCGGTGCGGGCGCCCACCACCACGGTGGCGCCCTCCCGCCCGAAGGCCAGCGCGACGTCGCGGCCCATGCCGGGCCCGGCGCCCGACACCAGCGCCACCTTGCCGTCGAGCAGTCCCAAACCGTGCCTCCCCTCCGCCGAATCTGACGGAGCGTCAGGCTAGGTCAGTCGCCGTCGCTGCGCCCCGCCCTGCGGGCCTTGCGGCGGTGCCACACCACCTGGCCCAGCTGCCCGAGGATGACGCCGAGCAGAACCGCCACCAGCAGGCTGACCCACAGCCGGGTCTGGACGGTGAAGAAGACGAAGCTGGTGTCGACCTCGTCGTTGTTCTGGGTCATGAACAGCAGGATCAGGACGATGACGGCCACGGCCACGACGAGCCGGACGACGAGGCGCTTGTCGACGCCGTCGTCGCCCTCGAGCGACTGGTCGCTGCGCCCGGGCTCGTACGACATGGCCGCAGCGTACCGACCGGGCGACGGTGCCTCAGCGACGCTCGTAGCGGGGTTCGCGGTCCTCGGCGCGGGCCTGGCGGTGCTCCCGGTAGTCGTACGAGGCCAGCACCATCGCCTGCCCCACGAGCTCGCGACCGAGCGTGGCCCGCACGTCGCCGGCCGCCAGCGACTGCACGTGCTCGCGGGCGAACCGCACCACCAGCGGCGGCCGGGCGGCGATGCTCTGGGCCAGGTCGAACACGACGTCGTCGAGCTCGTCGTCGGGCACCACCTGCGACACCAAGCCAAGGCGCAGCGCCTCGTCGGCGTCGATGCGCCGGCCGGTCAGGGCCAGGTCGAGGGCAAGGGCGGTGCCGCCGATCTCGAACAGCTTGGCCAGCCCCGCCGAGTCGGGGATGACGCCGTGGTCGACGCCCGGGAGCGCCATCTTCGCCCCCTCCCCCGCCACCCGGATGTCGCACAGCAGGGCCCGCTCGAACAGCGAGCCCAGGGTCCAGCCCTTGAGCGCGCACACGACGGGCACGGGGAAGTCGGCCAGCAGCCGGGTTCCCCAGGCGCTGCGCTCCAGCGCCTCCAGGTCGGTGATGCCGCCGTGGAGGGGCTGCCCGTCGGCGTCGCCGTTCCCGTTGCCGAGCTCGCTCAGGTCACGGCCGACGGAGAACGAGGGCCCGTTGCCCCGCCACACCACCACCCGCACGTCGCGGTCGGTGCGCAGCAGGTCGAGGTAGCGGAAGAACAGGGCATCCACCGCGGTGCCCACCGCGTTGTGCTTGTCGGGCCGGTTGAGGCTGATGACCGCCACGGGTCCCTTCACCTCGAGCAGCACGAGGTCGTCGTCGTCCACGTCGAACTCCCCGGTCGGTCGGCGGCCCGAGGAGGAGATGGCCGCCGCTCGTCGACGACCACGCTACGTCGTCAGCGACGCGCGTGACGGGAGTTCTGCATGTGGCGCCGTTCGCCGGCCCTGCGGCCCCCGGCGGCGGACCGGCCGCGACCGGACGACGAAGCACCCCGGCGGCCACTCCCGCCGTTGCGGGCGGCGCGCCCGTCGCCCTTGCGGCCGGCGGGCCGCTCGGCCTGAACGGCGGGCGCCACGGGCACGGGGACCGGCCGGGGCTCGCCCAGGCGCAGCGGATCGGGGGCGCCGAGCGGGTCCGCCACGCCGACCTGGCGCTGCAGGGTGCGGGCCGCCCGGTGGCCGTCCTCGGGGACCAGGGCCACGACCACGCCCGTGGCGCCGGCCCGGCCGGTGCGGCCGGAGCGGTGGACGTAGTCCTTGGGGTCCTCGGGCAGGTCGTAGTGCACGACGCAGGCCACACCGTCGACGTGGATGCCGCGCGCGGCCACGTCGGTGGCGACCAGCGCCGCCGCCCGGCCGTCGCGGAACTGGCGCAGGGCCTGGTCGCGCTGGGCCTGGGTGCGGCGGCCGTGGATGGGCACCGCCTTGATGCCCACCTGGCCGAGATGGCGCGCCACCCGGTCCGCGCCGTGGCGGGTGCGGGTGAACACGATCGACGGCCCCGTGCGGGACACGATGTCGGCGGTCAGTGCCACCCGCTTCTCGCGGGCCACCGTCCAGAACAGGTGATCGACCTCGCCCGCATCGTCGTCGCCGGCGGCCACCTCGTAGTGGGCCGGGTCGTGCTGGTAGCGGCGCACCAGCGCGTCGACGTCGCCGTCGAGCGTGGCCGAGAACAGCAGCGTCTGGCGGCGGTCGGGGGTGCGGTCGAGCAGGCGGCGCACCGCGGGCATGAAGCCCATGTCGGCCATGCGGTCGGCCTCGTCCAGCACCACCAGGTCGGCCCGGTCGAGCACGACGTCGCCGGTGGCCACCAGGTCCTCCAGCCGGCCGGGGCAGGCGACGACGGCGCTCACGCCCCGGGCCAGCAGCTTGCGCTGGGGGCCGTAGCCGACGCCGCCGTACACCGTGACCACGGGGCCGGCCGTGCGCTCGTCGATGAGCGCGGTGAGCTCGCCCTGGACCTGGGCGGCCAGTTCGCGGGTGGGGACCAGCACCAGCGCCCGGGGCCGCCGCGGCTTCGGGGCCCCGAGGGTGGCGGCCCGGGCGGCGATGGCCAGCCCGAAGGCGAGCGTCTTGCCCGACCCCGTGGGCGCCTTGCCGGCCACGTCCCGCCCGGCGAGGACGTCGGGCAGGGTGGCGGCCTGGATGGGGAACGGTTCGGCGATGCCGCGGCGGGCCAGGGTCGCGCACAGGGACGCGGGCACGCCGAGGTCGGCGAAGGAGGGAACCATGAGAACTCCGATCGAAAGGGCAGACAGGCGCCGATTCGAACGGAATCTCGAACGGGCCCCACCGGCGGCAACCGCCGGCAGCGTCCAGCGGGAGTGCCGGACCGTGACCCGGTGACTCTACCGGGTCGGCCCGCGAAACTGCGGATCCCGGCGCCGGACGGTCAGGCCGCCGCCGGCTCGACCGGCACGTGGGTCAGCGTGGCGTAGCCGTTGGTGAAGGCGGTGACGTCGTCGGTGAAGCCCGTACCCGTGGCCGTGCAGTCAGACAGGGCCAGGGCGTCGCCGGCCGTGCCCGACTCGACCTCCAGCGTGCCCCGCACCTCGCCTGTGTCGCAGCTGGGGACGTTGAGGTTGAGCACGGTGTCGGTCGGGAGGTCGCCGGCCAGGATGGCCTCGCGGTTCTCGTTCACCCAGTCGACCACCATGCGGGCCGCCACGTCGTAGTCGAGCTCGTTGCCCCGGCCCTGGCTCACGGCCAGCGCCGGCACGCCCTTGCGCACCGCCGCCCGGGCCGCGCCCACGGTGCCCGACGCGTCGACCACCGGGCCCAGGTTCTGGCCCTGGTTGATGCCCGAGATGACGACGTCGGGCTCGAGGCCCATGTCCTCGAACGCCACCCGGATCGCGTCGGCCGGGAAGCCGTCGACCGCGGTGGCGTCGAACCCGCTGAGCAGCTTCTGCGGGCTGCTCGTCAGCGGGCCGTCGGTGGCGTTGCCGCCGGTGCCGCTCTGCTGGCCGGCCGGGGCCACCACGGTGACCTCGACGCCGTCGACCGCGGCCAGGGCCGTGACCAGCGCGTCGATGCCGGGCGCGGCCACGCCGTCGTCGTTGGTGACCACGATCTCCAGCGGGCCGGCGGCCTGGCCGCCCGCGGTCGTCGTGGTGGTCGGCGCCGTGGTGGTGGTCTCGCGCACCCCCGACTGGGGGATGCTCGGCGGCTCGCTGTTGCCACCGCCGCAGCCGACCGCGCCCACGGCCGCGACCAGGGCCACCGCCGCGAGGCGCATGCTCCGTCGTGAGTCCACTCGTGCTCCCCTTCGATGCTGCCGGCTGAGCCGGTAGAGCTTCGCGCGCCCGCCGCCCGCGACTCACATGCGGCCCACCCGTACGCTGCCCCCTCGATGGCCCGCACCCCCCTCACCGGGCGCCGCCGCCCGGTCCACGGCGTGTCGCTGGTCAAGCGCGCGCTGCTCGGCCGGCCGCTCGCCACCCGGGAGGCCCCCCACGAGCGGCTGCGCAAGCTGGTGGCGCTGCCGGTGTTCTCGGCCGACGCCATCGCCTCCAGCGCCTTCGCCACCGAGGAGATCCTCCAGGTGCTGGTGCCGGCGGTGGGCATGGTCGCCCTCGACTACCTCGTGCCGATCAGCCTGGTGGTGGTCGTGCTGCTGGCCATCGTGGTCGCCAGCTACCGGCAGACGATCTTCGCCTACCCCGGCGGCGGCGGGTCCTACATCGTGAGCCGCGACAACCTCGGCACCAACGTGTCGCTGGTCGCAGGGGCGTCCCTGCTGGTCGACTACACGCTGACCGTGGCCGTGTCGATCGCGGCCGGCACTGCCGCCATCCTGTCGGCCGTCGACCCGCTGCGCGACCACCGGGTGGGGGTGGCGGTGGGCCTGACCGTGCTGCTGGCCCTGGCCAACCTGCGGGGCCTACGCGAGTCGGGCCGGGTGTTCGCCGTGCCCACCTACGTCTACGTCGTCGTCCTCGGCCTCCTGATCGTGGTCGGGCTGGTCCGCTTCTGGACCGGCGACCTCCAGCCCCTGCCGGTCGACCAGGCGTCCCTCGCCCACTTCACCGGCGGCGGGGCGGTGGCGTCCACCGCGTCGGTCTTCCTGCTGGCCCGCGCCTTCTCGTCGGGGGCGGTGGCGCTGTCGGGGGTGGAGGCGATCAGCAACGGCATCCCCGCGTTCCGCCCGCCCGAGCCGCGCAACGCGGCCACCACCCTGACCTGGACGGGGACGATCCTGGCCGTGCTCTTCTTCGGGGTGGCGGTGCTGACCTCGCACCTGCGGCCCACCCTGTCGGAGCAGCAGACGATCCTGTCGACCATGGGTCGGGCCGTGTTCGGCTCGGGCGTCATCTACTGGGTGCTGCAGGCGGCCACGGCCGGGATCCTCGTCCTGTCGGCCAACACCGCCTACGCGGACTTCCCGCGGCTGTCGTCGATCATCGCCCGCGACGGCTTCCTGCCCCGCCAGCTGGCCACCCGGGGCGACCGCCTGGTGTTCTCCAACGGCATCATCGCCCTCACGCTGGCGGCGGTGGCGCTGCTGGTGGCGTTCGGGGGCCAGACCACGCTGCTCATCCCGCTGTTCGCCGTGGGCCTGTTCGCCTCGTTCACGTTGTCGCAGGCCGGGATGGTGGTGCACCACCGCCGCGAGCGGGAGGCCGGGTGGCGGCGGGGCGTGGTGATCAACGCCACCGGGGCCACGGCCACCGGGCTGGTGCTGGTCGTGGTGGTCGTCTCGAAGTTCACCGAGGGGGCGTGGATCCCGACGCTGGTCATCCCGCTGATCGTGCTGGCGTTCCGGGCGATCCACCGCCGCTACGCGGCGCTGGCCCGGGCCGTCGCCCTCGACCCGGACGTCCAGGTGGTCACGATCCGCCACACGGTGGTCGTGCTGGTGGGCCG
This sequence comes from Acidimicrobiales bacterium, assembly GCA_036506715.1. Classification (GTDB taxonomy): domain Bacteria; phylum Actinomycetota; class Acidimicrobiia; order Acidimicrobiales; family VFJN01; genus ZC4RG19. Next base: position 1,137 of record DASXRH010000541.1, on the reverse strand, counting down.
GCTGCACAAGGGGGTGCCCGTGGCCCTGGCCTACGCCCGCTCACTGCACCCCCAGCACCTGGTGGCCCTGTCGGTCCTCACGGACGAGCAGGGCGAGGGCGACGCCGCCGACCGGCTGCGGGCCGAGTGGGACGCCCACCACTTCGACGTACCGCTGGAGGTGGTCGAGTCGCCCTACCGGGACCTCACCGACCCGGTCATGGCCTACCTCGACGAGCTGGACGAGCGGTGGTCCGACGACACGATCACCGTCATCATCCCCGAGGTGGTGGTCCACCGGTGGTTCGACTACATCCTGCACAACCAGAGCGCGCTGGCGCTGAAGGCCCGACTGCTCTACCGGGAGAACACGGTGGTGACGTCGGTGCCGTGGCACTACGACCCCGACGCCCCGGGCCGCGGGCCCGGGGACGAACGCCCCGGCGGCTCAGCCGACGTTGAGCAGGCCCCGGCCGGTGACCAGCGGCAGGTCGAGGGAGGTGACCAGGCCCGGCCCGGCCGCGACCACCGCGGGGATGGACGTGACCAGCCGCATGGCCGTGGCCTTTAGCCCCGCGGTGTTGTGGTCGCCGTCGCTGCCCAGCATCTGCATGTCCAGCGTGTAGGTGGGCTCGCCGCTCAGCACGACCCGGTAGCCGCCGTGCCCGGTGGGCTGCGGCCAGTCGGGGGCCAGGTCGTCGCGCAGCCGGGTCACGTGCTCGAGGACGATGCGGGCGGTGCCGTTGATCATGCCCCGCACCTCGAAGCGCATGGCCGCGGTGGTCCCCGCCTCGATCCGGCCGGCGGCGACGTCGAACGCGTCGGGCGCCGGCACCCGGTCGTGCCACTCCACGATCTCGTCCAGCTCGACGCCGAGGCCGGCGGCGATCTGGCTGACCACGCTGCCCCAGGCCGTGGTCAGCACCCCCGGGGACAGGATGAAGGGGACCTGGTCGACGGGCTGGCCGAAGCCCATGATGTCGAACAGCACCGACGCCTGGTCGTAGGTGGCGTAGTTGAGGACCTCCATGCAGCGCACCTCGTCGATGCGCTCGCAGATGCTGGTCATCACCAGCGGCAGCCAGTCGTTGGCGAAGCCGGGGTCGATGCCGTTGACGAACAGCGACGCCCCGCCCTCGGCCGCCGCGTCCACCACGC
>DASXRH010000540.1:0-7311 GCA_036506715.1 Acidimicrobiales bacterium | reverse complement strand
TGGTCGGAGGCTAGATCGGCCGCGTCATCGGCCGCATGGTCCGTATCGCGCCCGCAGGAGTCCAAGAGCACCGCTCGATGGAGCCGATATGCCGCTCACCCCGGGACAGTTGCCCGCTCCTCATGGCAGTGCGACCCCGGTGATCCACATGGCGAGCCGGCGCATCGCGCGATTCGACCGCTATGCGCGCGTCCGGTACACCGGGGACGTGGGCAACATCGTGCAGTCCATCCCCGACGAGCTCCACCAGCGCGCCCGCGTCGCCGCCGCCCAGCAGGGCCGGACCCTCAAGGCGTTCGTCACCGACGCAATCCAGACCGCCGTCGAGGCACACGAGGCAGCCGAGGAGAAGCGCCGACGCCGGTGATCGCGTGCCGGCGTGACGCGGCTGCTCGGAACTCGACCGCTGTCGGTCCTGTGGACGGGGACGAGAGCGACTGCGAGGACGTCAGTCGAAGGGGTCGAGCCGCCCGCTTGCCGTGAGCCGCTTCGCAGCGTCGACCACCGCGCTGGCGGTGTCGAGTGCCTGACGGGCGTCGTCCTCGTTCACGCCGGGGGAGTCGAGGTCGGGGTACTCGGTGCGGTTGCGACGCCGGCGCAGGGGGTGGAGGCGGCCGAAGACGTCCATGCCACCTCGGTCGTTGAACTGCGCTCGTACGGCGTCGATCACGGCGATGTGGCCGCCGCGGGTCGTGGCCCGGAAGCCTTGGACGGCGAGGAGCCCGGCGGATGCCTTGCGCGCGGCGTCGTAGCTGAGCTGGAGGGCGCCAGCTGGGTCGTCCTCGACACCCTTGGACGCGAGGCCGATGTGCGCTTCGGCGTCGGCGAGCAGGCGGCGTGCGACCTCGTCGGATGGCGTGACGCGCTCGAGCTCGCCGTCGGCAATCAGTCGCTCGATGTCGGCGCGTCCACGCTCCCAGCTCATGGGATCGCTCGTTCGAGAGTCTCGAGTCGGCGGAGGGCGGATGCGAACGCCGGGTCCGTATCGTCGACGAGCACGAGGACGAGCGGGCGGGATCTGACCTCATGGAGGAAGGTCTCGCGCCCGGATTCCCATTGTGACCGGGTGCGAGCCGTGGCCTGCACCGGGACCCCGATCCGTCGTTCTGCGCGCTCGGCGGCGTCGTCGACGACGTCGCGATCGGCCGCACCGATGACGAGTACGTCGATGTCGTTGGGCGCGCGCCCGGGCTCACCGAGGTAGCGGGCTGCCCATGAGCCGAACAGCAGGACGGCATGCGCGCCCGGGATGTCCTCGAACTCGTCGGCGATGACCGCGGGTGGGCCGTAGGTCGCGAGGATGATCCGGCGGAGGGCGCGGTGGAGGGGGTGGTTCACGTTGGCCCGGACGAGCCGGCTCGGGCCGACCCTGTCGGTGGTGACGATCCCCGCCCGTTCGGCTCGCTCGACCTCCCGCTGGACGGTGGGCATGCTGGTCTTCGACCAGGCCACTAGGTCGGACAGGCTGTAGCTCGCCTCGGGGTCCACCAGGAGGCGCGCCAGGATGCGTCCCTGAGCGTCGGAGCGCAGGATCGGGGCGAGCGAGGGGGCAGGAACTTTCATGAACCGTAGAGAACTATACGGTTAAAGGAAGCCACGCGGGAAGCATCACACACCATCACCCGCCCGCCGGGCCGTCGAGGACGGTGACCACCAGGCCCCCCAGGGTCTCGGGGTCGGCCAGCATGTCGATGGCGACGATCCGGCCGTCCTCGACGACGAACTCCCACGCCACCCGCAGCCGGTCGCCGACGACCCACACCATGCCGGGGCCGCCGTCGATGAGCGCGGGCCGGGCGTTGCGGGCCCGGCCCGAGAACGAGCCGGCCACCGCCTCGGCGCCGCGGATGCGCTCGGGCGATCCCATCCCCACCGCGACCCCGTCGGCCCGGAGGTCGACCTCGGGGTCGAGCAGCGCCAGCAGCCCGGCGAAGTCGCCCGAGCGGGCGGCCACCAGGAACGCGTCGACCACGGCCCGCTGGCGGGCGGGGTCCGCGGCGGCGGGGCCGGCCGAGCCCCGGACCTTGGCCCGGGCCCGCATGGCCAGCTGCTTGGTGGCGTTGGGGGAGCGGCCGAGGATGGCGGCGATCTCGTCGAAGGGCACGGCGAACGTGTCGTGGAGCACGAAGGCCAGCCGCTCGGCCGGGCTCAGCGTGTCCAGCACGACCAGCAGCGCTGCGCCCACCGAATCGGCCAGCTCGGCCTCGTCCGCCGGGTCGCCCGCCGTGCCCGGCCGGGCCGCCAGCTCGGCGGGCGGCGCCGCGCCGTGCTCCCGCCGGGCGGCGCGGGACCGCAGCATGTCCAACGCCACCCGGGACACGACCGTGGTCAGCCAGCCACCCAGGTTGTCGACCGTGTCGGGGTCGACCCTGTTCAGCCGGATCCACGTCTCCTGCACGGCGTCGTCGGCCTCGCCGGCCGAGCCGAGCAGGCGCTGGGCCACGGCCCGCAGGTGACCACGCTCCTGCTCGAACCGGGTGGCCAGCCAATCGTCTCGGTCCACGGTGTTACCTCTCGTCGTCGGGATCCGTCAGGGGGGTGACGTTCCAGCGCGGGCCGTCGTAACACCGGATCGTAAGGAGTCCCGATGTCCGCCACCCTCGACACAGCCACCCGGCCGGCCACGACGGCCCGCACCCGGGCCGCCAGCCGCGTCGCCGCCGGCGCCGCGGTCGGCCTCGGCCTCGCCCTGGTGGCCGACACCGTCGCCTACGCCCTCGGCAACCTCGGGTCGCCGGTCCGGGTGGTGACCGGCTGGGCGCCCGACGGCGCCGACCTGAGCTACGGCGAGCTGGTCTCCACCGCGGCCGTGGCCATCGCGCTCGGCGGGGTGGCCCTCTGGGTGCTCGACCGCCGGGGTGCCCGGGGCTTCCGGGTCTGGGCCATCATGGCCGCGGTGGTGGCGGTCCTGTCCGCCGTGCCGCTGTTCCACCTCGACGTCGACCTGGGCTCGAAGCTGACCCTGGCGTCGATGCACCTGCTGACGGGAGCGGCCGCCATCGCCGGGCAGGCGTTCACCCGGATGCGACAGGACTGAGGTCGGCACGATGCTCGCAGTCAAGACCTACCCGCAGGAGTACATCGACGGGTGCCGGGCCAGGCTCGACGCCCAGCTGGCGGCCTACGACGCCGTGGCCGCGGCCGCCACCGACGACAAGGTGGCCGACGCCCTCGGCGCCTTCGCCCCGCTCTTCTTCGCCAACCTGGTGCACGTGCTCGACGGCTACTTCATGCATCGCACCCGGGCCATCGAGGGCAAGGACCCCAACCCGCTCAACGAGGTCCGGATGATGTGCACGTCGCTCCTGGAGAACGGCGGCGTGCTGGCCGCCGACAGGCAGATCAGGTACACGTCCGAGGGGTCGGTGCTGGGGTTGGCCGTGGGCGACGCCGTCGTGGTCGACGAGCCCGGCTTCCGGCGGCTGGCCGATGCCTACTTCGCCGAGATCGAGGCCCGCTTCACCTGAGCGTCGCCTACGGTCCGGCCCGATGCCGGTCGACGACGACCCCGAGCCCGGTGCGCCCCCCGCGACCGGCCCGGCGTCCCGGGTGATGACCCGGCGCCGGGTGATCGTGGGGGGCGCCGTCGCGGCCGGGGCGGCGGTGGCCGGCGGCTGGCTGGCCGTCGAGCGGTCGGCCCCGGTGCGCCGCCGGCTGCACGCCGCCGGCCTGCTCGACGGGCCCGACCGCCCGGTGCCGGCGGGCTCGTCCGCGGGCACCGTGGCCTACGCCCGGCTCGACGGGCCCGACGGTCACCGCTACCCGTGGGGGCTGTGGACCCCGCCGGGGGCCGCGCCGAGCCTGTGCCTGGTGTGCCTGCACGCCAAGGGGGGCGACGAGCGCTTCGCCTTCGACGCGCTCGGCGTGCACCGGTTCGTGGCCGACGCGGGGCTGCCGTGGGCGGTGGCCACCATCGACGGCGGCACCGGCTACTGGCACCCCCGGACCGACGGCACCGACCCCGGCGGCGCGGTCACCGGCGGGCTCCTGCCCACGGTGGCGGGGCGGCTCCCCGGAGGGCTGCCGTTCGCCCTGCTGGGCTGGTCGATGGGCGGCTACGGGGCGCTGCTGCTCGGCCCGCAGTCGCCCGACGCGGTCACCGCCGTGGTGGCCGCCAGCCCGGCGGTGTGGACCTCGTTCGGGGACGCGGCGCCCGGCGCCTTCGACGGCGGCGCCGACTTCCGGGCCCACGACGTGCTGGCCGGCGCCGCCGACCGGGCGCCCGAGCAGCCGGCCCGGATCGACTGCGGCGCGGACGACGCCTTCGTCGGCACCAGCCGCCGGCTGCTGGCCACCGTCCCCGGCGCCGCCGGCGGCATCCACCCCGGGTTCCACGACGAGGGCACGTGGCGCAGCTTCCTGCCGGCCCAGCTGCGCTGGCTCCGCTCGGTCACCTGAGGGGGCGCCCCCGCGTGCCAGGCTGGCGCCATGGTCACCTTCGAGGAGTGGGCGGCGCGGGCGATCCCGGTCACGTCCGGCGGCCTGCAGGTAGCCGCCCACGACGACGGGCACGGGGCGGTCGTGACCTACCTGCACGGCTATCCCTCGTCGTCGCTCGACGTGGTGCCGGTGCTCGACCGGCTCGACGGCGTGCGGGTGGTCACGCTCGACTTCCCCGGCTTCGGGGCCTCGGCCAAGCCGCCTGACCACCCGTGGACCATCCACGCCGCGACCGACGCCGTCGAGGACGTGTGGCGGGCCTTCGGCGTGACCGAGACCGTCCTCTACGCCCACGACTACGGCGTGTCCGTGGCCCAGGAGCTGCTCGCCCGGCAGGCCGAGACCGGCCACGACCACCCGGCCCGGCCCGCGCTGGTGACGGGGGTGGTGTGGTCCAACGGCGGGCTCTACCCCGACCTCCACCGGCCCACGCTCGGCCAGCAGCTGCTGCTCGACCCCGACCACGGCGCCGAGGTGGCCGAGGCCATGGACGAGGCGGCCCTGGCCACCGGCATCCGGGCCACGTGGGGCACCCGCCGGCCCCTGTCCGACGCCGAGATGCACGGGATGTGGGAGGCGCTGGCCTACGACGGCGGGTCCCGCATCGCCCACCGCCTGCTCCACTACATCGCCGACCGCCGCACCCACGCCGAGCGGTGGCGCGCCGCGCTCGAGTCGGGCGCCGTGCCCATGCGGTTCGTGTGGGGCGAGCTCGACCCGGTGTCGGGCGGGCACGTGGCGGACCGGCTGGCCGAGCGCCTGCCCGACGTGCCGCTGCTGCGCCTGCCCGACATCGGCCACTGGCCGCCGCTGGAGGCGCCCGACGAGGCCGCCGCCGCGCTGGCCGACCTGGCCGGCTGACCCGGAAACCCCGGTGGGGCGGGGGAGGGGCGCCGGTAGCGTCGGGGCTCCGTGCCCCGGACCGCCGCCCCCGCCGCCCACCCGACCGCGCCCGCCGACCGGGCGGTCGACGCCGCCGACGTGCGCGTCGGGACGCTGGCCGGCGTGGCCGCCTACTCGCTGTGGGGCGTGTTCCCGCTGGTGTTCCACCTGCTGCGGTCGGTGGCGCCGGCCGAGATACTCATCCACCGGATCGTGTGGTCGTTCGCGGTGGTGGCCGTGCTGCTGCTGGTCCGCCACGAGCGCGGCTGGTGGGCCGGGGTGCGGGGCACGCCGGGGGCGCTGCCCCGGCTGACGGCGGCGGCCGTGCTCATCGCCACCAACTGGCTGGTCTACATCTGGGCCGTCAACCACGACCACGTGGTCGAGGCCGCGCTCGGCTACTACATCAACCCCCTCATCACCGTGGCGCTCGGGGTGGCGGTGCTGGGCGAGCGGCTGGCCCGCCTCCAGGTCGTGGCGCTCGGCTTCGGTGCGGCCGCCGTGGCCGTGCTCACCGTCGCCTACGGCCGCCTGCCGTGGGTGGCGCTGGTGCTGGCCTGCTCGTTCGGTGGCTACGGCTTCCTCAAGAAGGCGGTGCCGGTCGGGGCGGTGACCTCCCTGGCGGTGGAGACGCTGGTGCTGCTGCCGTTCGCGCTGGGCGGCCTGGTGGCGCTGGAGCTGACCGGCGGGGCCGCCTTCCTCCACGGCAGCGCCGGGCGGGACCTGCTGCTGGTCAGCCTGGGCCTCGTCACCGCCGTGCCGCTGCTGCTGTTCGGGACGGCGGCCCGCCGCATCCCGCTGACTCTGCTGGGCCTGCTCCAGTACCTGACGCCCACGCTCCAGCTGGTGTGCGGGGTGGTGGTGCTGCACGAGCCACTGCCGCCGGCCCGGCTGGCCGGGTTCGCGCTGGTGTGGGTCGCGCTGGCCGTCCTCGCCGCCGACGCCCTGGGGACGGCCCGCCGCCGGATCGCCGACGGCGCCGCCGTGCCGGTGGTCGAGCCGGCGTGACGCGCGACCATCGGGGCCGGTGAACGTCCTCGGCCACACCTTCGTCGCCCGGGCCACCGGGCCCGACGACCCCGAGTTCCTGCTCGGCGCCGTGCTGCCCGACCTGGCCCCCATGGCCGGGGTGCGGCTGGCCCGGGGCGGGATCGACGGGGTGCTGGGGGCCGGGGTCCGCTGCCACCTGCGCACCGACGACGTGTTCCATGGCGACCCCCGGTTTCGTCAGGGGATGCGGGCCCTGCGCACCGAGCTGGCCGGCCGGGGCGTCGACTCCGGGCCCGCCCGGGCGGTGGGCCACGCCGGCTGGGAGCTGCTGCTCGACGGGACGCTCGTGGACACGGCCACCGCGGCCGAGTTCGCCAGCGCGGTGGCCGTGGGGGAGCGAGCCCTGCCGGTGCTGGCGGCGGGCGACCGGCCCCGGTGGGCCGCGTTCCTCGCCCGGGCCCGGGCGTCCGGCGGCGGGCTGCGCTACGACGACCCGGACTGGGTCGCCGACCGCCTCCACGCCATGCTGGCCCGCCGCCCCCGGCTGCGGCTGCCGGCCGGCCAGGTCACCATCGTGGCCGCGGCCCTCGGCGCCCAGCTGCCGGCCGTGCGGTCGGTGGCGAGCGCGGTCCTGGCCGACACCACGGCGGCGGTGGCCGTGGCCTAGTGGGCGCTGCTCGATCGAGGGCGTCGAGCGGGCCCGAGCTGCTGCAGCGGGGCCCCATCGCCACCTGGCCCTCGACGTGCCCGACTCCATCGCCGTCACCGTCACCGAGCTGCGGCGGCCGGTGCCGGCGCCACGGCCCGAGCGGGCCACGGCTCCCCGGCGGCCCTAGCCTGTGCGGAACATGCCCCGCCGTGCCCTGCGCTGGATCGCGCCGCTGCTTGTCGCGGTGGTGGCGTCGCTCGGCCTGGTCGGCGGCGCCGCCACCGCACCCACGCCCGGCCCCCAGACGGGCGACCACGCCGCGTGGTCGTTGCCCGGCGGGGACACGCCTG
>DASXRH010000539.1:0-3094 GCA_036506715.1 Acidimicrobiales bacterium | reverse complement strand
CTGTCCGAGCCCGCCACCGACCGTTTGAAGAACTCGTCGATAGAGCGGGTGGTGATCACCAACACGTTGCCGCTGCCGCCCGAGAAGCAGATCGACAAGATCGAGGTCCTGTCGATCGCCAAGGTGATCGCCGACGCCATCGACGCCGTGTTCGAGGACACGTCGGTCAGCGAGATCTTCGGCGGGGCCAACCAGACCTGACGTCGGTTGCGGCGGGTGGTCGGCGGGCCGCTAACCTCGAACGGCCTCACAACCGATGCGCTCCGGCGCGACGTCAGAAGTAGGAGACCCCGATGGCTGACGACATCATCCTGGCCGCCGAGACCGGCCGCCCCACCGGCTCCGCCGCCTCCCGCCGCCTGCGGGCGACCGGCAAGGTGCCCGCCGTGCTCTACGGCCGGGGCGCCGAGCCCGCCCCCCTCACCGTCGAGTGGCGCGAGCTGCGCAGCGCGCTCACCACCGACAAGGGCCTCAACGCCCTGCTCACGCTCAAGGTGGGGAGCAAGCGCACGAAGGCCATCGTCAAGGAGATGCAGCGCCACCCCGTGCGCCGAGACGTGCTCCACGTCGACTTCCTGGCCGTCGACGTCGACAAGCCCATCGCCACCGACGTCCCCATCGTGCTCGAGGGCGAGCCGGTGCTGGTGCTGCGCGAGCAGGGCGTGGTCGACCAGGTGATGAACGCCATCGTGGTGCACGCCAAGCCCGACGCCATCCCCGGCCACCTGGCCGTCGACGTCAGCGCGCTCGAGATCGGCCACACCATCACCGTCGCCGACCTGGTGCTGCCCGAGGGCGTGACCATCGACGCCGACCCCGAGGAGACCATCGTCACCGCCAAGCTCACCAGCCTGGCCCTCGCCGAAGAGGGTGAGGGCGAGGAAGGCGAAGAGGGCGAAGAGGGCGAGACCGCCGAGGGCGAGGGCGGCGAGTCGGCCGAGGGCAGGGGTGGCGAGTCCGCCGACGCCGGCGGCGAGTAGCCCCCCGCAGGCGCCATGTCGTTGTTCGGGCGGGGCGGTGCCGCCGCCGACCGGCGGGGCACGCCCGCCGACCTGCTGGTGGTCGGTCTGGGCAACCCCGGGGGCGAGTTCGAGGGCTCGCGCCACAACGCCGGCGCCGACGTCGTCACGCTGCTCGCCGAGCGGCACGGCGGCACGCTCAAGCGGTCCAAGGAGCGGGCGCTGGTGGCCGAGGTCCGCATCGACGGCAAGCGGGTGACGCTGGCCTTCCCCCAGACCTACATGAACCTGTCGGGCGAGGCGGTGGCGCAGCTGGTCCGGCGGCACGGCATCACCGATCCCGAGCACCTGGTCATCGTCCACGACGAGCTCGACCTGCCCCTCGGACGCCTCAAGGTCAAGCGGGGCGGGGGCCTGGCCGGCCACAACGGGCTGCGGTCGATCAAGGCCCATCTCCACACCGACGCCTTCCTGCGGGTGCGCATCGGCGTGGGCAAGCCCGCCAGCAAGGACCGGGGCGCCGACCACGTGCTGCGCCGGCCCTCCAAGTCCGACCGGGTCGAACTGGCGGTCTCGGTCGAGGAGGCCGCCGACGCGGTCGAGCTGATCCTGTCGGCCGGCGTCGACGCGGCGATGAACCGGGTCAACACCACCCCCGACCCCGCCTAGCCTCCGGCCAGGAGGCGGTCCTCCCGGGCGGCGGCGCGCTGCTCGGCCACCCACCACTGGCGGACGATGATGGCCGCCACCACCAGCGTGAACAGCTCGCCGGTGCCCCAGAAGAGCCCGGCGGCGACCCGCTGGTCGGACAGGTCGGGGTAGGCATCGGGGGCCACCGGCGACGAGGCGGTGAGCAGCGCCAGGCCGATCACCGCGTGGAACGGGACCGCCACCAGCAGGGCCAGCAGCCGGGCCCCCGGCGGCGGGCGGCCCGGCAGCGGGTCGACGCCCACGAGCACCGCCAGGAACAGCAGGCCGGTCGCCAGCACGTGGGCGTGGACCAGCAGGTGCACGGGGGCATGGCGGGCCGCCAGGCCGAGCACCGGCGTGAGGTAGATCACCGCCAGCCCGCCGCCGAACAGGCACCATGCCACCACCGGGTGGGCCAGCACCCGCCCGGGGCCGCTGTGCAGCAGCCGCCGCAGCCCGCGCCGGGTGGCGGGCCCGCCGGTCTGCAGCGCCAGCGTGAGCGGCGCGGCCAGCACCACCAGCAGCGGCACCACCATGCCCAGCACCACGTGCTGGACCATGTGGACCCACAGCACCTCGGTGTCGTAGCGCCCGATGCCCGACTGGGTGGCCACCACCGCGGCCGCCAGCGCGCCGGCCATCGACGCGCTCCGCCACGGCGACCACCGCCGTCCCCGGGCCGCCAGCCGGCGCACGCCCACGGCGTAGGCCGCCCCGGCGGCGACCACGACGAGCGCGGCCGGGTCGAGCTGCCAGCGGAGGGCGATGTCGGCTGCGCTGGGGTCGGCCACCGCCCGCGACGGTACCGGGCGACCCTCCGGCAGTGGTCCGCGCCGTGGGTCGACGCTCTGCTACAACGGCGGGCGTGTCGGTGACCGCCGAGCCGACCCCGGCCACCCCGCCGCCCGGCTCCCCTCCGGTGCCGGACCACCAGGCGCCCTCGGCGCTGGGCGTCGGCGTCGTCGTGTGGCTGGCGTCCGAGCTGATGTTCTTCGCCGGCCTGTTCGCCGCCTACTTCACGCTCCGCTCGGTCAACGACGTGTGGCCGCCCGCGGGCGTCGAGCTCGAGACCGCCCGCACAGCCGTGGCCACCGCCGTGCTGGTGGGTTCCAGCGGCGCCATGCACATGGCGGTGACGGCCGCCAAGCGGGAGGACCGCCAGGGGGCGACCCGGTGGCTGGGCGTCACCGCCCTCATGGGCCTGCTGTTCCTGTCCAACCAGCTCCTCGAGTACGTGCAGGCCGACTTCCGCCTCGACGACCACGCCTACGGATCGGTCTTCTACCTGATGACCGGGTTCCACGGCGCCCACGTCATCGGCGGCCTGATCTTCATGGGGGCGGTGGCGGCGGCCATCGTGGGCCGGTCCCGGGCCCCGGCACCCCAGACCGTGGAGGTGTGCGGCTACTACTGGCACTTCGTCGACGTCGTCTGGGTGGCCATGT
>DASXRH010000538.1:0-5419 GCA_036506715.1 Acidimicrobiales bacterium | reverse complement strand
CCTACCGGCCCTACCAGGTCACCGGGCCCCACGACGTCGAGTTCCTGGCCCGGGTGGGCGACCGGTTCGTCGTGAACCAGCTCGACACGATCGCGTTCGAGAACCCGGCCTACTTCGAGTCGACCGACGCCTGGTTCACCTACCGGGACACGACCCGGCTCACGCTGACGATGACCCACGGGGTGGCCTTCATCAGCGAGCGCAGCCGCAAGGCGGCCGCCGCCCAGGGGCTGCTGGCCCCGGGCACGCCGTGGGCCGTGGTGTCGAGCGGCCTCGACGCCGCCGACCCCGCCGCCCCCGACAGCGCGCCGGCCGGCCTGGGGGCCGGCGACGACGGCTTCCTGCTCTACCTGGGCACCTCCTACCTGCACAAGGGGCGGCGCTTCCTGCTGGAGACGTGGGCCGAGCTGCGACGCCGGGGCTGGGACGGGCGCCTGGTCATGGCCGGGCCCACGCCGCCGTTCGGCAACTCGCTGGGACGGGAGGCCGAGTTCCTGCTGGGGGCGCCCGAGCTGCGGCGCGACGTGGTCATGCTGGCCGCGGTCACCGAGGCCGAGAAGCGCTGGCTCTACCGGCACGCGGCGCTGGTCGTGTACCCGTCGACCATCGAGGGGTTCGGGTTCGTACCCTTCGAGGCCGCCGCCTACGGGACCCCCACGCTGTCGACCCGGCGGGGCAGCCTCGGCGAGGTGCTGCCGGCCGACGTGCCCACGCTCGACGGGTACGACGTGGCCCGGTCGGCCGACCAGGCGTGGGAGCTGCTGCACGACCCGGTGGCGGCCAAGGAGCTGACCGAGGCCATCCGGCTGCACGGCGAGTCGTTCACCTGGGATGCCGTCGCCGAGCGGCTGGTGGGCCTGTTCGCCGAGGCGCTGCTGCGGCCTCGGGGGCGCATCGTGGCCGTCGACGGCGAGGGCGGGCGGCCGGTCGGCGTGGTGCGGCGCGAGCCGCTGCCGCGGGGGGCGGACCGGGGGGCGGCGCTCGAACGGGTGGTGCAGGCGGTGATCAACCGGCCGGCGCTGAAGAACGGGCTCTCGCCCGACGGCACCCGGCGGCAGCGCATGGCCCGGCAGATGATCGCCGAGGCCCGGCGCCGGCTCGGCTGAGCGCGCCGACGGGGGCGGGCCACGGCGGCGGTCCCGGTCGCCACCGTGTGTCACCAACAGGTCAGATCGGCGTCAGATCCTGTTCGCACAGCGGTCGCGCCGTGTTGAGGCACCGGCAATCGGGACGCCGCACTCTGGTGGCATGGCCCGACACGAGCTCTGGGTGGAGCTGGCGGACAAGCCCGGGAACCTGGCCGCCGTCGCCGCCGACCTCGCCGCCTGCGGGGCCAACATCGTCCACCTCGACGTGCACGCCGGCGGCGACTCGACCGTCATCGACCGGCTGGTCGTCGAGGTGCCCGACGAGCGCGGCCGCGAGCTGGCCGAGGCCGCCGCCAGGTGCGGGGCCACGCTGCTGCACGTCGACGACGCCGACGCCCACGCCCTGGTCGACGACGTGGTCCGGGCCCTCGACGCGGCCGGCGGCCTGGTGGCGGCCGACCGGCCCGACGCCCTGGCCGAGGCCATCCGCCGGCTCATCCCGGCCGACGACGTCCGCGTCGAGGCGCTGACCAGCTCGCCGCTGGCCGGCTCGCCCCTGGCCGAAGCCCTGGCCCGGGGGGTGACCAAGATCGACCGGGCGGCGACCGCCGACCCCGGGGCCGGCGACGACCCGGACCGCATCCCGTGGCTCCTGCTGGTCCCCCACGAGCGCGACGGGGTGCCGGCGATCGCGATGCTCAGCCGGGTCGGCCCTCGGTTCACCGCCACCGAGGCGGCCCGGTGCCAGGCGGTCCTGCGGCTGGCCACCCGGCTGGCCGCCGTCGGGGCCGGGGTGCCCGCGGGGGTCGACCACCCCCCGGCGCCGGCCGGCGTGGCGGTCCCGCTGCGCCGGCCCCCCACGACGCTCGAGCGGCTGATCGCGCTGGGCGACGGCGGGCTGGTGCGGCTGCGCCACCTCGTCGCCGGCGACCGCGACGAGCTGGTGGCCCACCACGGCCGTTGCTCCGAGGCGACGAGGCGCCACAGCCGGCTGTTCACCGCCGAGGTGCCGCTGGCGGCGGGGATCGCCGAGGCGCTCCTCCACACCGACGGGCGTGACCACGTGGCGCTGGCCGCCCTGGTGGGCTGCGACATCGTGGGCGTCGCCCGCTACGACCTCGACCCCGCCGGGCTCGACGCCGAGGTGGCCGTGGCCGTCGAGGACCGCCACCAGCGCCGGGGCGTCGGCACCCTGCTGGTCACCGAGCTCGCCAGCCTGGCCAGCCACGGCGACGTCCGCCGGCTGCGGGCCGTGCCCCCCGCCGACGACGACCGCCTCCAGCGCACCTTCCACCGGGCCGGCCTCTCGTTCCGCACCCGGCGCGACGGCGACGCCACGGTGCTCGAGTGCGGCCTGCCCCAGAGCCTGTCGGCCAGCGCCTGAGCCGGTGGCGGTGGCGGGCGCCGGCGCGGCCGTCTCGCACCGACATCGCAGAGATCTGACGGCCCGTCAGGTGCCGGGTAGCGTTCCGGCATGGCCGAGGACCGCCCGCTCGACGACCAGATCCTGACCCGCCGGGACGGGGGCGTGCTGTGGCTCACGCTCAACCGGCCCGAGGTCGCGAACGCCGTCACCCCCGACCAGCGCGACCGGCTCATCGACCTGCTGGCCGAGGCCAGCGCACGCGTCGAGGTGCGCGCGGTGGTGCTGACCGCGACCGGCCGCCACTTCTGCACGGGCGCCGACCTGCGCCACTCCCGACCGGGTCCGCCCAGGCCCGAGGGCGCTCCCGACAAGATCGCGGGCGACGTCAGCCGCGGCCTCCAGGCGGGCGCCCAGCGGCTGGTGGCCGCCGTCCTCGACTGCGAGAAGCCGGTGCTGGGGGCGATCAACGGCACCGCCGCCGGCATCGGCGCCCACCTGGCCCTGGCCTGCGACCTGATCGTGGCGGCCGAGGGGGTCCGGTTCATCGAGGTGTTCGTGCGCCGGGGCCTGGTGCCCGACGGCGGCGGCGCCTGGCTGCTGCCCCGGCACATCGGGCTGCAGCGGGCCAAGGAGCTGATGTTCCTCGGCGACGACCTGGCGGCCGCCGACGCCGAGCGGCTGGGGCTGGTCAACAGGGTCGTCCCCGCCGAGGACCTCGAGAAGGTGGCCGGCGAGTGGGCCACCCGCCTGGCCGCCGGGCCCACCCGGGCCATCGCGCTGACCAAGGCGCTGCTCAACCGCTCGCTCGACAGCGACCGGGCCACCGCGTTCCGGGAGGAGGCGCTGGCCCAGGAGCTGAACATGACCACCCACGACGGCAACGAAGGCGTCGACTCGTTCGTCGAGCGCCGCGAGCCCCGCTACCTGGGCTGGTGACCGCCGCCGTCCGGAGCCGGGGTTACCGACCGGTAGGCTGACCCGCCGTGGATCACCGGGACGCCGGCGCCGGCGCCGGCCGCAGTCTCCGCCGGGTCGCGGCCGCGGCCGCGTTCACCGCGGGAGCGGTCGCGCTCTCCCGCGTGGCCGCCGCTCGCCGCCGGGCCGCCGACGACCCCCCGGGGACGGCCACCGCTCCCGTGCGGGGCCGCACCCGGGCCCAGCGCCGGGCCGAGCTGGCCCGCCTCGGCGGCCGGGCCGGGGCCGACTTCGCCCTCCACCGGGCCCGCCGGGTGTTCGCCGGCGCCGAGCGCCAGGCCGAGCTCGACCGCCGGTTCGAGCTGCGCACCGCCGAGCAGGTGGCCGAGGCGCTGGGCGGCATGAAGGGCGCGTTCATGAAGCTCGGCCAGATGGCGTCCTACCTCGACGTGGGCCTGCCCGACCACGTGCGTGAGGCGCTGTCCGGGCTCCAGCAGGACGCGCCGCCCATGTCGGCCGAGCTGGCCGCCGGGGTCGTCGAGCGCGAGCTGGGGGCGCCGCCCGCCGAGGTGTTCCTCGAGTGGGACCCGGCACCCATCGCCTCGGCCTCCATCGGCCAGGTCCACCGGGCCATCACCCGGGACGGGCGGGCGGTGGCGGTCAAGGTCCAGTACCCGGGGGTCGACGAGGCCATCGGCGCCGACCTCGACAGCGCCGGCCTCGTGTTCAAGACCATGGGCCTGGCCTTCCCCGGGTTCGAGCCCGGGCCGATGGTCGACGAGATCCGGGCCCGGGTGGTCGAGGAGCTCGACTACGAGAACGAGGCCCGCAACCAGCAGCTGTTCGCCGACTGGTACCGCGACCACCCGTTCATCCACGTGCCCGACGTGGTGCCCGAGCTGTCGACCGCCCGGGTGCTGACCTCCGAGCTGGCCGAGGGCGTGCGGTTCGAGGTCATGGCCACATGGGACCAGGCCGAGCGCGACCGGGCGGCCGAGGCCATCTACCGGTTCGTGTTCCGCAGCCTGTACCGGCTGCAGGCCTTCAACGGCGACCCCCACCCGGGCAACTACCTGTTCCGGCCGGGGGGCCAGGTGACATTCCTCGACTTCGGGCTGGTCAAGCACTTCACCCCCGGCGAGATCGACGTGTTCGGCGACATGATCCGGGCCCTGGTCGTCGACCGCGACACCGCCCGCTACCGGCGCATCATCGAGCAGATCGGCCTGCTGGCCCCGGGCACCCCCGTGTCCAACCAGCAGGTCTACGACTACTTCAGCCACTTCTACGAGTTCGTGCTGCACGACGAGGTGGTCACGATCACGCCGCAGTGGTCGACCGAGGTGGTGTCCCGGTTCTTCGAGCCCAATGGGCCCCACGGGCCGGTGATGAAGGCGGCCAACCTGCCGCCCAGCTTCGTCATCATCCAGCGGATCAACCTGGGGCTGATGGCCATCCTCGGCGAGCTCGCGGCCACCGCCAACTTCCGGCGCATCGCCGACGAGCTGTGGCCGTGGGTGGACGGGCCACCGTCGAGCCCGATGGGCGAGGCCGAGGCCGCCTGGCTGGCCGCCCGCCACGGCGACCCGGGCACCGGCACGGGCACCGCGGCACCCGCCGCCCGCTGAGGTCCGCGTCCCGGGGGGCGGCGGTGCTTACGATCGGCCGGGTGGCCGACCGTCCGCCCCGCACGCTGGCCGAGGTGCTGTCCGTCACCGGCGGGCCGGGCGCCGGCGTCGACGTGGAAGGGCTCCACGGCCGGCTCGACGAGGCCGCCCGGGCGGCCGCCGCAGTCGGCGGCTGGCACGACGGTGACCCGCTCCGGCTGGCTAAGGGCCCGGTGACGTGGTTGCTGCGCTGTCCCCGCCGGGCGGTGGCGCAGGCGGCCGGGCCGGGCGCCGGCGCCGACGACCTGGTGGCCGGGCTGGTGGTCGACGCCGCCGCCAAGGTGGCCACGCTCGTCCCCCAGCGGCCGGCGACGGTCGATGCCGCCCTCACCTACCTGGCCGCCACCGGCGACGAGGTGGTCGCCACCCACCTGGCCGACCTC
>DASXRH010000537.1:0-1966 GCA_036506715.1 Acidimicrobiales bacterium | reverse complement strand
ACCCTGTGGCCCCGGGTGAGCCGGGCCACGTCGTCCACCAGGGCCAGCGCCTCGGCCGGCGCGTGCTCGACGTGGTCGACCAGCAGCACGGCCCCGCCCCGCTCGGCGGCCACCACCAGAAGCTCCCGGGCGGCCACCAGCCACCGCTGGCGGGTGGTGGGGCCCAGGCCGTCGAACACCCGCTCCAGCTCGGTGCGGATCCGCTCGGGCAGGTCGGCCAGCAGCTCGGGCCGTCGTTGGGCCATCTCGTCGAGGGCCTCGGCCACGCACGCGAAGGGGTCGGCCGCGGTGATCGACGGCGCCGACAGCCCGACGGCCACGCCCCGGCGGCGGGCGGCATCGGCCAGCCGGTGGAGCAGCTCGGTGCGGGAGGCCCGGGCCCCGCCCTCGATGCGCAGCGCGGTGCCCCGCCCATCGTCGAGCGCGTCGAGGACGGCCAGCACCCGGTCGCCGGGGGCGCCGCCACCGTCGGCCGCTGCCGGGTCGGCGGGCGCGGCGGCGGGGCCGGCGCCGTCCTGGACGTCGGCCACGAACCGGTAGCCCCGGCCGTGCACCGTGCGGATGATCCGCTGGTCCCGGCCGGTGTCGCCCACCGCCCGGCGGGCCGACTTGATGCGGCTGGTGAGCGCCGACTCGGAGACGAACCGGTCCCCCCAGATCTCGTCGAGCAGCTCGGTCTTCGGCACCACCCGGTCGCGGTGGCCCACCAGGTACACGAGGACGTCGAAGACCTGGGGCTCGATCGCGACGTGCTGGCCGTCGCGCCGCAGCTCCAGGCGCTCGTAGCTCAACTCGCAGTCGCCGAACCGCACGTCGACCATCGTGGCACAGGGGTCCCCGCGGGGACCCCTGTACCCGTCCCGCAGCGGGATCACGCCGCGGGCGGCGCGAACAGCTCGAGGGCGATGTTGTCGGGATCGCGGAACGACAGGCCGGAGCCGTAGTGGGCGTCGACGATGCCGCCATGGGCGACGCCGAGGTCGTCGAGCCTCTGGGCCCAGATCTCGAGCTCGGCCCGGTCGGCGACGCCGAAGGCCACGTGGTCGAGGCCGGGGCGGCGCTCGTCGAACCCGGGACCCGCCGGGGAGTCCGGGTGCAGGTGGAGCCCGAACAGCGTGCCGTCGATCGCGAACACGGTGTGGTGGAAGGGGCCGGTGTCCTCGTCGAGGACGGGCTCGCTGCCGAGCAGGGCGCGGTACCAGGCCACGCTGCGGGGCAGGTCCGTGACCGTGACGGCCACATGGGTAATCGACGGGAAGTCCGCCATCTGGTGTCTCCTTGGTTTGTGGTCGGGAGGGATCGCGGCGGGGCGGCCGGGCGGCGCGTGGGTGCGGGCTCAGGGTGCGACCGGCGCAGGGTGGGCGGCGGTCGCGGGGGAGGGCCGGGCGTCGCCGCCGCCCGGCAGGGGCTCGCACCACGTGACCGCCCGACCGTCCAGCACGATGCGACCGTCCTGGTCGGTGACGGTCGTGCGCAGGGTGACGATGGGCTTGTCGTTCCGGACACCGATGACCTCGACCTCGGCGGTGATCTCGTCGCCGGGCCCGACGGGGGCCAGGAAGCGCCAGTCGGTGTGGAGGAAGACGGTGCCGGGGCCCGGCAGGTCTTCGGCCACCACCGCGTTGAGCAGGCCCGACGTGACGCCGCCCTGGACGATGAGCCGACCGAAGCGCGTGCGGGCGGCCAGCTCGGCGTCGTAGTGGAGCGGGTTGCGGTCGCCGGTCATCTCGGTGAACAGCTCGATGTCCCGCGTGGTGACGGTGCGGGACCGGCGGGCGGTGTCGCCGACGCGCATGGGGACCTCCTCGGTGGGCAGCGGGAACCTGGGTCCCAGCATCCCGTCTGGCCGGCCCGTGAGCTTGGAGATGGTGTGGAGACGAGGTGGATTCGGCGCGCGACCCCGATCACGCGGCGATAACACGGGCGCCGTAGTGGGCGCTCGCGGAAGTCACGTGGATGTATCGCC
>DASXRH010000536.1:0-5619 GCA_036506715.1 Acidimicrobiales bacterium | reverse complement strand
GCGTGGGCATCGACTACGCGATCCAGATGCACTCCCGCGTCGAGGAGGAGGTCATCATCGACCGGGCCCCCCACCCGATCCAGGAGGCATCGGTCAACCTCGGGCCCGCGCTGCTGGTCGTGACCTTCGACGCCATCTTCGCCTTCCTCGCCCTGCGCTTCGCGAAGGTGCCGATGATCCGCGACTTCGGCCTGCTGCTGGCCGTGGGCATCGCCGCCATCTGCGTGTGCAGCATCGTGCTGCCCCTCGCCATCCTCGGCATCCGCGAGTTCCGGTCGCCCACCAGGGGCCGCGACTACAGCCACGGCAACCTGGCCAAGCTGGTGGTCTGGCTCGGCAACCTGCCGGCCAAGGCGGCCGTGCCGCTGGCGACCGCCAGCGTGATCATCTTCGTGGGCGGGGTGCTCGTCGAGGACAAGCTCGACATCCAGACCGACCCTGAGCAGTGGGTGAACCAGGACACCCAGGTCATCCGCGACATCGACACGCTCAAGCGCGAGACCGGCTCGTCGTCCGAGCTGGGCATCTTCGTCGAGTCCGACGACGTGTTCAGCGACCAGACCGTGGCCTTCGTCAGCGACTTCGCCAACGAGCAGCTGGCCGAGCGGCCGGAGGACCTGCTCACCGCCTCCTCCATGCCGACCACGGTCTCGTTCCTGCTGGAGATCCCGGGCACGACGGTGCTGCCCCCCACGGGCGCCGACGTCCAGCGGGCCTACGACGTGGCCCCGCCCGACATCCAGAAGGCGCTGGTCAACCCCGACGCCGGGGCGCTCAACCTGGTGTTCCGCACCGGCCCGGGGTCGCTGCAGCAACGGGCCGTCTACATCAACGAGATCCGCGACGAGCTCGACTCGGGCGAGACGGTGGCCGGCCCCGTCCCCGAGGGCGTGCGGGCCACGCCGTCGGGCCTGGCCGTCGTCGGCGTCGGGCTGCTCGAGAACATCGAGTCCAACCGCATCCTGCTCACCTACCTGGCCGTCCTGTTCGTCTTCCTCTTCCTCACCGTGCGGCTGCGCAGCGTCGTGCGGGCCCTGCTGTCGATGGTGCCGGTGCTGATCGCCGTGGGCGTGGCCTCGCTGGTGGCGTGGATCCTGAACCTGCAGCTCAGCCCCATGACCGCCGTGGGCGGGCCGCTGGTGGTGGCGTTGTGCACCGAGTTCACGTCCCTGATCCTGCTGCGGTTCATCGAGGAGCGGCACCGGGGCTACTCGCCCCGCGAGGCCATGGACGTCACCGCCTCCCGCACCGGCCGAGCCTTCATCGTGTCGGCCATGACCGCCGTGGCGGGCGTGGCCGTGATCGCCCTGTCGTCTCTGCCCCTGCTGCGGGACTTCGGCTCCATCGTGACCATGAACGTGGTCGTGGCGCTGCTCTCGGCCCTGGTCTTCCTGCCGCCCATGCTGGTGTGGGCCGAGGAGCGGGGCTGGGTGACCCGGGGCATGCGCAAGCCCACGCCGCCCGGTGACGACACCGGCGACCGCCCGTCGCCCGTCGGCGAGGCCCCCACGGGCGAGGCCGCCACCCCTCAGCCGGTCCAGTAGGCCTGATCCCGCCCGGACGCCGGCCGCCAAAACCCGGGGCAGCGCCGATCGGCAGGGGTAGCGTGACGCCCATCGGAAGACCCAGGGCCGCCACCGGCGGTCCGACGGCAGATCCCGGGGCCGCAGCCAGCGGGGAGGGAACCGTGATGCGCACCACGACCCACGACCACGGACGCAGTAGCCGCGCGTCGTGACCGACGCACCGGCGGTGGACGCCACCGCCCGACCCCCGACCGACGCGCCCCGGGGCGGCTACGCCGCCGCGATCCGCCTCGACCACCTGACCAAGCGCTACCCCGGCGCGACCCGGCCCGCGGTCGACGACCTCGACCTCGAGGTCCCCGAGGGTGAGCTGGTGGCCCTGGTCGGGCCGTCGGGCTGCGGCAAGACCACCACCCTCAAGATGATCAACCGGCTCGTCGAGCCGACGGCGGGCACCGTGTGGCTGGGCGGCATCGACATCCGCACGATGCCCGTGCACCGGCTGCGGCGGGGCATCGGCTACGTCATCCAGCAGGCCGGGCTCTTCCCGCACCGCAAGGTGCGCGAGAACATCGCCACCGTCCCCCAGCTGCTGGGGTGGAAGAAGGCCCGCATCCACGAGCGTGTCGACGAGCTGGCCGAGCTGCTCGACCTCGACCCCGACCTGCTGGGCCGGTACCCGGCGGCGCTGTCGGGCGGCCAGCAGCAGCGGGTGGGCGTGGCCCGGGCGCTGGCAGCCGACCCGCCGGTGCTGCTCATGGACGAGCCCTACTCGGCCGTCGATCCCATCGTGCGGGCCCGGCTGCAGGACGAGCTCATCGACCTCCAGCGCCGGGTCAAGAAGACGATCGTGCTGGTCACCCACGACATCGACGAGGCCATCAAGCTGGCCGACCGCATCGCCATCCTCCGGGTGGGCGGCGTGCTCGAGCAGTACGGCCCGCCCGAAGAGCTGCTGCGGGCGCCGGCCACCCCGTTCGTTGCCGACTTCCTGGGTGACGACCGGGGCATCAAGCGCCTGTCCCTCATGCGGGTGGGCCAGGCGGCGCTCAGCGAGGGGCCGGTGATGGCGCCGGCCGGGGCCACCGACGAGGCCCGCCGGGTCATGGCCGAGCACGGCACCGACTGGGTGGCGGTGGTCGACGACGGCCGGCTCCAGGGTTGGGTGGGGGCCGATGCGCTCGACGGCCAGCGGTCGCTGGCCGGGATCGACCCCGTGCCCTTCGCCGCGGTGGTCCGGCCCGACACCACGCTCAAGGCCGCGCTCGACACGATCGTCACCTCACGCACCCGGGTGGCGGTGGTGCTCGACGGCGACCAGCGCTACCAGGGCATGCTCACGCTCGACGACCTCGCCGAGGGGATCACGTCGTGAGCCTCCTCGTGCTGGCCGCGGACGAGCCGCTGGTCCGCTGGGACTGGGTGCGCGACCACACCGACGAGATCCGCCACCTGTTCTGGGAGCACCTCAGCCTGACGGTGGTGGCCGTGGGCATCGGCTTCGTGCTGTCGATGGCGATGGCCCTCGTCGCGGTCCGCTGGCGGTGGACCTACCCGGTCGAAGCCGGGTTCGCGGGCGTGCTCTACGCCATCCCGAGCCTGGCCCTGTTCGGCGTGCTGGTGACCATCCCCTGGTTCGGCCTGGGCTTCCGCACCGCCGAGGTGGCGCTGATCAGCTACACGCTGCTCATCCTGCTGCGCAACATCGTGGCCGGCCTCGACGGCGTGCCGGCCGCCGCCCGCGAGGCGGCCGACGGCATGGGCTACGAGGGCTGGCGCCGGGTGCTGCGCGTCGACCTGCCCCTGGCCACACCGGCCATCGTGGCCGGGCTGCGCATCGCCACCGTGACCACGGTCGGCCTGGTCACGGTGACCGCGCTGGTGGGGGCGGGCGGGTTCGGCGACCTCATCAACGAGGGCCTCAGCCGCGACTTCCCCACGCCGATCGTGGTCGGTGCCGTCCTGTCGGTCGCCCTGGCCATCGCCTTCGACATCGTGTTCGTGCTGGTCGAGCGGGTCCTCACCCCCTGGACGCGGGCATGAGCGAGCGGAGCGAGCGAATCATCAGCACAGTGCGGTACTCGGCACGAAGTGCCGACCGATCACTGCGTGCATCCCGAAGGGTGCACCAGTGAGCGAGCGGAGCGAGCGAATCATCAGCACAGTGCGGTACTCGGCACGAAGTGCCGACCGATCACTGCGTGCATCCCGAAGGGTGCACCAGTGAGCGTCACCGTGGTCACCGACAGCGCGGCCGCCCTCCCGGCCGACCTGGCCGCCCGCCACGGCGTGCGGGTCGTGCCGCTGTGGCTGCACGTGGGCGACGAACGGCACCGCGACGGCGACATCGACCTCGATGCCCTGGTGGCCAGGTTCGACGAACCCATCACCACGGCCGCCCCCTCGCCCGGCGAGTTCGCCACCGTCATCGCCGAGGCCAACCGGCGGGGGCCGGTGCTGGTGCTGACCATCGCCGCCCGCATGTCGTCGACCTACGACGCCGCCCAGCTGGCCGCCAAGCTGCTGGCCGACGATGCAGAGCCCGGCGCCGCGGGCGACCGGGGCATCACCGTGGTCGACACGGGCACGGCCGCGGGCGCCCAGGCCCTGGTGGTGCTGGCCGCAGCCGAGGCGGCCGAGGCGGGCGGCGACCTTGCGGCCGTGACCGCCGCCGCCGAGCGGGTGGCCGGCCGGGTCCGGCTGGCGGCCACGGTGGCCGATCTCGAGCGGCTGGCCGCCTCGGGCCGGGTGCCCGAGGCGGCCCGGTGGATCGGCGACCGCCTGGGCGTGCGCCCGCTGTTCGAGTTCCGCGACGGCCGGGCCAAGCCGCTGCGCCCGGCGTTCAGCACCGAGGCGGCGCTCGACCGTGTCGTCGCCCGCTGCGCCGCCGGCGCCACCCCCGGCGCCCGCCTCCACGTCACCGTGCTCCACGCCCTCGCCCCCGAGTCGGCCGACCGCCTGGTGGCGGCCGTGGCCCGACTCGACCCGATCTCGTGCCTGGTGGGGCCGTTCAGCCCGGTCATGGTGGCCCACACCGGCCGGGGGCTGGCCGGGCTGGCCTGGTGGTGGGACGGGTGAGCACCGTCGAGCTCCGGACGGCCGACCGGCTGCGGCTGGCCGCCCGCTGGTGGTCGCCCGCCGAGGCCCGCGCCGACCGGGCGGTGGTGCTGGTCCACGGCTTCACCGCCGGGAAGGACGCCCCCGATGTCGAGCTGGTGGCGCTGCGCCTGGCCGCCGCCGACTGGCGGGTGCTGACCTTCGACCTGCGAGGCCACGGTGCCTCCGAGGGGCTGTGCACCCTGGGTGCCAGCGAGCGCCTCGACGTCGACGCCGCGGTGGCGGCCGCCCGGGTCGATCACGAGCTGGTGGTGGTCGTGGGCGCCTCGCTCGGCGGTGTCGCCACCATCGACCACCTGGCCGGCGCCCCCGATCAGGCCGGACCCACGCCCACGGTGGCCCCGGCCGACGCCGCCGTCGTGGTCGGCACCCCGGCCTGGTGGCGGGTGCCCCGCTCGTGGCGGGGCGTGCTGGCCGCGGCGCTCACCCAGACGCCCCCGGGCCGGGCCTTCATGTCCCGCCGGGGCGGCACCCGGGTGGCCGTCCGCCAGCCGCGGGGTGCGCCGCCGGCCGAGCGGCTGCGGGCGGTGCGCTGCCCGGTGGCGGTGATCCACGGCCTCGACGACCGGTTCCTGCCCGCGGCGGCCGCCGCCGACCTGTACGCCGCCACCGGCGGCCCCCGGTTGCTCGATCTGGTGCCGGGCATGGGCCACGGCTTCTGCCCGGCCGCGGTGGCCCCGGTGGAGGCGGCGGTGGCCTGGGCCGCCGAGGCGACCGGGGCGGGCGAGGCGGCGGCCGCACCGGAGGCCCCGGTGTGACCCTGCCCGACGACGCCGTCCCGGCCGCCGGCACCCCGTGGGTCGCTCCCTCGCCGGGCGGCCGGGCCCGCACCGGTCGGCGCCCGCTCAACGACCTGCTGGTCGGGC
Organism: Acidimicrobiales bacterium; assembly: GCA_036506715.1. Lineage (GTDB taxonomy): Bacteria > Actinomycetota > Acidimicrobiia > Acidimicrobiales > VFJN01 > ZC4RG19. The sequence goes on along the minus strand of DASXRH010000536.1, from coordinate 110 downwards.
AGGCGGTCTCGGCTCTGGGTGACTGGATGGGCACGGTGGCCCTCATGGCCCTGGTGCTCCAGCTGACCGACTCGGCCACCGCGGTCGGCGGGGTGCTGGTCCTGCGGCTG
>DASXRH010000535.1:0-8421 GCA_036506715.1 Acidimicrobiales bacterium | reverse complement strand
TGGCCGGGCGGGTCAGTGACCCTCGCGGCCGTTGGGCGCCCGGCTGTCGGCCCGCTGCCGGGCCTCGTCGAGGCCCCGCTGCACGCCCGCGGTGAAGCTCGCCAGCAGCGCCTGGACGCTGGACGCCGCCGCGTGCGAGGCCGGCGGCACCCGGGGACCGGGGGCCGGGCCGCCGAGCCCGCCCGTCAGGCCCCCGGGCGGCGGCGCGGCCGGTGGGCCGTCACCCCGAAGCGGCACGACGTGGGTCTCGGGCAGCTGGGCCCCCCGCACCCGGCGGGTGAGTCCGCTCGGCGTGGCGCGCGGCGGCGGGGCCGGGGTGAACGGCGAGGCGCCGCCGGCGAACGGGGAGGCAGGGGTGCCCCCGGCGGGGGTCAGCGGCCACACGGGCGGCTGACCCGGCCCGCCCGGGCCCTGCGGGCCTCCGGGGGGCGCCACACCCGGCGGGACGTAGCGGCCGAGGGCGGCCAACAGCGTCTGGTCGTCGGGCCGGGCGCCGGACTGGGCGTTGGTGGGGATCGCCTTGCCGCCGCCCTCGCGGCGGGCGCCGGCTGCCAGCGACCGTGGCCACAGGCCCGGGGGCGGTGGCTCGCCCTCGCCCACGATCGGGGTCGAGCCGGTGGTGATCGGCCCCACCGGGATGGCCCCGGGCTGGCCGCCCCGCTGGGGCAGCCGGGGACCGCCGTCCCGGGCGGCCGGCGCCTCGGGCGCCAACGGGCCGGGAGTGGGCGCGGGTGGGGGTGCGAGGGGACCCACGGGCGGGCGCCCGTGGCCGGGCCCGGGGTGGCCGTTGCCGTTCCCGGGGGTGCGGGTGGGCAGCCGGGGCGGCAGCCCGGTGGGCCCGGGCTCGGGGGACATCGGGAGCGTGACGTACGGCGTGGTCGCCGGCAGCGGTGCCGGCCGGGGGCGGCCGAGGGCGGCCGGCGGCTCGCCCGGGATCGGGAGGTCGCGGGGCTCGGGCGAGACCACCCCGGGGAGGAGCCGCACGGCCCGCTGCCCGTGGGGCGGGGTCACGGGATCGGCCAGAACGGCCTCGGTGGTGAGCAGCTCGGGGGGCAGGGTGATGGTGGCGGTGACGCCGTTGCCGGGCGAGTTGTCGAGGTGGACGCGGATGCCGTGGCGGGAGGCCAGGTTGCCGGCCACGTAGTGGCCCAGGTACTTGGACGGGGCGATGGTGAACGACTCGGCCCCGGCGAGCCGGCGGTTGGCGGCCGAGATGTCGGTCGAGGGCATGCCGAGGCCGGTGTCGATGACCGCCAGCGTGTAGGAGCTGTGGCCGAGGGGGCCGTCGTTGCGGTGGCGGCCCCGGATGTCGACGGCCTGGTCGGGCGGGGAGAAGACGAGGGCGTTCTCGACCAGCTCGGCCAGCAGGTGGGCGAGGTCGGCGGCGGCGGACCCCAGGATGGTGGCCGGCTCGACGCCCCGGACCGCGACGCGGTGGTAGTCCTCGACCTCGCCCAGCGCCGCCCGGATGACGTCGGTGAGCCGCACCGGCGCCGCCCACTTGCGGGGCGGGTCGAAGCCGGCCAGCACCAGCAGCGACTCGGCGTTGCGGCGCATGCGGGTGGCCAGGTGGTCGAGCCGGAACAGGTTGGCGAGGGCGTCGGGGTCGGTCTCGTTGCTCTCGAGCTCGGTGATGAAGTCGAGCTGGCGGCCCAGCAGGTGCTGGTTGCGGCGGCCGAGGTTGACGAAGCTGTCGGCGATGTTGCGTCGCAGCACGGCCTGCTCGATCGCGAGGTCGAGGGCGGTGTCCTGCACGGTGTTGAGCGCGGTGGCGACGTCGCCCACCTCGTCGCTGGTGGCCACCCGCACCGGATCGACGTGGGGGACGGCGACGTCCTCGCCGAGCGGCGTCTCGAGGATGTCGGTGACGGCGTCGGGCAGGCGGTTCTCGGCCATGTCCTTGGCCTGGCGGGTCAGCGACCGCAGCGGGCGCGTGATCGACCGCGACACCAGCCACGACAGGATGATGGCGGCCGCGAGCGTGACGACGGCCATGGCGATGTAGATCCGCTCGCGCTGGGTGGCGTCGCTGTCGAGCGTGTCGGCCCGGTGGTTGAGCTCGGCTGTCAGCTGGTCGCGCAGCCCCATGAACCCGGCGTCGGCCGGCACGTTCAGGGCGGCCAGGAACGGGTCGAGCTCGACCCTGCCGCCCGCCAGCCCGGCATCTACCTGCGCGGACATGCCCTCCACCAGGTCGGTGGGGAACGCGCGGTCGACCACGGTGGCGTAGGGCTCGGGGGCCTCGGCGAACTGGCTGTTCAGCCGGTCGAGGGTGGCCTTGAGGTCGGCGATGGTGGCGATCTCGTCGGGCTTGTTGATGCCGTCGCCGATGACCCCGATGAGGATCGTCGAACGGGCCAGGTTGGCCACGGTCTCGTTCTGGCGGTTGGTGGCCCCCACCAGCGTGGTCCACTGGCGCAGCTGGGCGTCGTCGACGGCCAGGGCCACCCTGGTGTCGGCGTCGAAGAAGGGCCGGATGAGATCGGAGTAGCCGGTGAAGACCGAGTCGGCGAAGGGGACGTTGGTCAGGTTCTTGGCCCCGGTGCTGGCGTCGATGCTGGCCCGGAGGTCGGCCAGCTGGGACAGCATGTCGAGGGCGGGCCGGTAGGCGCTGGCGACGGCCGGACTGGAGGTGTCGAGGGTGTCGCGGAAGCTGGCGATGGCCTCGTCGGTCTCCTTGCGGGTGGCGTCGTAGCCGCTGACCGGCGAGGTGATCTGGCCGCTGGTGCCGATGAGGTCGACCACCGCCCACGTGCGCTCGTTCTGCAGCTTGGTGAGCACGCCCGTCGGCCCGATGGCGGCCCGCGCCAACTCGGTCTGGCTGCGCACGCGGTCCACGTTGCGCGCGGTCTGGGTCACCTCGATGGCGGTGATGAGGAACAGCCCCAGCAACGGCACTGTCAGTGCCGCGGCCAGCTTCATCCTGATCGGGACTCTCCGCATGATCCTTCCCCTTGCAACCGACACGAGGGTCAACAAAACGCGCCGATCAAGGACGCCAATCAGCAGCAGATCCGACGCGTGAACAGGAATCTGCTGGTCCCCACGAAAATGAGCGAGAACGCACGCGCACCACCAGTCTGCCAGAGATGACGGTCCCGTGTCAGCCGACTCACGCAGAGTGGGAGACGGCCCGGACCCGCGCGCGGTGCGGCGGTTGGCACGGTGACGGGCGACACGGCAGGCTGGCGCCGTGCCATCCGACGAGCCGCCCGACGGCGGACCGGGCGAGGTCCGCCCCTGGACGGTCGCCGAAGCGAACGCCGCGCTCGGCTGGGTGGCCGAGGTCGTGGCCCGGGCCCAGGCCTCCTGGGACGACTACCGGTCCGACGCCCGGCGCCGAGCGCGGCTGGTGCGCCAGAACGGCCACGGCCTGGTCCCCGCCGACCCGGCCGTCATCCAGGACTGCGTCGACGAGCTGGCCGCCGAGGGGATCGTGCTGCGCGACATCACCCGGGGCCTGATCGACTTCCCGGCCCGGGCGCCGAGCGGCCGCATCTACTGGCTGTGCTGGCTGGCCGGCGAGGATGCCGTCGAGTGGTGGCACTGGCCCGACGACGGCTTCGCGGGGCGCACACCGCTGACCACCCCGCCCGACTGACCCGCAGCCGGCCCGGCGGACCCCAGGGCCCCGGCCGTTCGGCTGGCGCGGCCGTCAGATGATGCGGCTCTCGTGGCCCGCCCAGTACTCGTCCTTGAGCAGGCGCTTGTACAGCTTGCCGGTGGGGTGGCGGGGCAGCTCGGCCCGGAAGTCGACCGACCGCGGGCACTTCACGTCGGCCAGGTGCTCGCGGCAGTAGGCGATCAGCTCGCGCTCGAGCTCGGGGCCGGCGTCGTCCATCGACACCGGCTCGACCACGGCCTTGACCTCCTCACCGAAGTCGTCGTTGGGCACGCCCAGGACCGCCACGTCGGCCACCTTGGGGTGCACGGCCAGCACGTTCTCGGCCTCCTGCGGGTACACGTTCACCCCGCCGGTGATGATCATGTAGGCCTTGCGGTCGGTCAGGTAGAGGTAGCCCTCGTCGTCGACGTAGCCGACGTCGCCCAGCGTCGACCAGCCCCGGCCCCGGGGATCCCGCGACGCCGCGGTCTTGTCGGGGTCGTTGTGGTAGCTGAACTCGGCGCCGTTGGCGAAGTAGATCGTGCCCGGCTGTCCCGCCGGCAGCTCGTCGCCCGCCTCGTCGACGATGTGGATCTCGCCGATGATCGACCGGCCCACCGTGCCCGGGTGCGCCAACCACGCCTCGCTGTCGCAGTAGACGAACCCGTTGCCCTCGGTGCCGGCGTAGTACTCGTGCAGCACCGGGCCCCACCACTCGATCATCTGCTGCTTGATCACCACCGGGCACGGGGCGGCGGCGTGCACAGCCACCTGCAGCGACGACAGGTCGTGGGCCGCCCGCACCTCGGCCGGCAGCTTGAGCATGCGGATGAACATGGTCGGCACCCACTGGCTGTGGGTCACCCGGTGGGCGTCGATGAGGTCGAGCGCCTGGGCGGCGTCGAAGTGCTCCATGACCACGACCGTGGCCCCCAGCCGGTGGAAGCCCATGCAGAAGCGCAGCGGGGCGGCGTGGTACAGCGGGGCGGGGGAGAGGTACACGCTGTCGACCGTGCTGCCGAACAGGGCGGTGATCAGCACGTAGATGGCATCGGCCGTGCCGAGCGGCTGGCCGGGCAGCGGCAGGGCCACGCCCTTGGGCCGCCCGGTCGTGCCCGACGAGTAGAGCATGTCCCGGCCCTCGACCCGCTCCTCGTCGAGCGGCGTGGCGGGTTGGGCGGCCACGGCCTCCTCCCACGACTCGTAGCCGGGGACGGTGCCGTCCATCATGTAGAGGGCCACGCCCTCGCCCACGAGCCCGGCCAGCTCGGCCGCCTGGTCGCGCTTGTAGGCCGACGTGACGAAGGCCCGGGCCCCGCAGTCCTCGACGATGTAGGCCATCTCCTCGGTCGTCAGCCGCGAGCTCATGGCCGTGTACTGGAGGCCGGCGTAGTGGGCGCCCCAGGCGACGGTGAAGTAGCGCGGGTGGTTCTCGAGGCAGAAGGCGACGTGGTCGCCGGGCTGTAGCCCCAGCGACCTGAACACGTGCGACACCTGGTTGGCCGCCGCGTCAAGCTCGGCGTAGGTCAGGACCTGGCCGCCGGTGGCCATGATCACGGCCGGCTTGTCGGGGGTGGTCGCCGCGTACGCTCCGGGGAACATGGCCGGGCACCGTAGCGGCGCCGCGGCGACGGGCGGCGGTGACCCGCCGGTAGCCTGGAGGGAAGTGGACATCACCGACCGGTTCGCCGACCTCGTGCGCGGCCCGGAGGAGTGGTGCCGGCTGGATCTGGGGGCTGCGCTCATCGCGGCCCACGCCCGCCGCACCCTCGACGTGGACGAGCAGCTCTCCCGCCTGGACGCCCTGGCGGCCGGGTGCCCGGCCGACTCCCTCGGCGCGGTCGTCGACCACCTGGCCGGCGAGCTGGGGTTCCGAGGGGATCGCGACGACTACAGCGACCCCCGCAACTCGCTGCTCGACCAGGTGCTCGACCGCCGCCTCGGCATCCCCATCACCCTGTCGGTCCTGCTCATCGAGGTGGGCCGGCGCCGGGGACTGCCGCTGGTCGGGGTGGGCATGCCCGGGCACTTCCTCGTGCGGGCGGCCGACGACCCCGACCGCTTCGCCGACCCGTTCCACCAGCGCCCGCTCGACCGGGCCGGGTGCGAGATGTTGTTCCGCTCGGTGCACGGGCCCAAGCCGACGTTCCAGGACCGCTTCCTCGATCCGGTCGGCCCCCGGGCCGTGCTGGCCCGCATGCTGACCAACCTGCAGCGCTCGTTCGTCGGCCGGGGCGACCGGTCAGGCGCTCTCTGGGCCCAGTGCCTGCGGGTCCTGGTGCCCGGCACCACCGTGGCCGACCGCCGCCAGCTGGCGGCCATGCTGGCGGCCAACGGCCGGTTCGACGCCGCCGCCGTCGAGCTCGACGCCATCGCCGACGACGGCTCGGGCGGAGCCCGCGACCGCCACGCCGCCCGGGCGCTGCGGGCCAAGCTCAACTGACTTGGAGGCCGAGCCCGTCCCCGAATGCGCTGGCCGCCCGGCAGCGGGAGGCCAGTTCCCGGAACTGCGCCGGCACGCGCCACCATCAGGGGCGTGATCGACCGCGAGCTCAAGCGCAGCCTGGGCCAGATGATGAAGGGCGTGCAGGTGGTCGGGGCGGCCCACGGCGGCGTGTCCCGGGCCTACACCAGCCACTGGCTGTGCCAGATCAGCTTCGACGAGCCGATCCTGCTGGCGTCGTCGTCGCCCAAGCACGACACCCACCCCCTCATCGTGGCCAGCGGCCGGTTCTCGGTGTCGATCCTGGCCGGCGACCAGGTCGAGCAGGGCCAGTACTTCTCGTACCCGGGCCGCCGCCTGCACCACGTGGCCGCCGACTTCCTCGACGAGGTCGAGGGCCTGCCCCGGGTGCGGGACTGCATCGCCTGGCTGGGCTGCGAGGTCGAGGACCACGTGACCGGCCGCTGGGACCACGACCTGTTCATCGCCCGGGTCACGTCGGTGCGGGAGGGCCGGCTCGGCGAGCCGCCGCTGCTCTACTCGTCCCGGCTGGGGTGGCGGGCGGCCGGGGGTCGCATCCGCGAGCCGGGCGGCTCGGTGCGCGACCGCCTGCTGGCCCGGGCGGACGACCCCGGAACCGCCGGTCGACCACCGCCGGGGTTCGCCCCTTGACCAGCCGGTCAAGTACGGTCGGCGACCATGACGGTCGCCGCCACGCTCCCCGCCGACGCCCAGTCCGACGAGGCCCGGGTGCTCGGGCTGTGCCAGCAACTGCTGGACGAGCTGCCGCCCCGCACCGCCGACCGGGTCGCCTTCCTCGGCCGCCAGTTCGACCTCGGGCTGGCCTGGGTCCACTTCCCCGAGGGCCACGGCGGCCTGGGCCTGTCACCCAAGCTGCAGAAGACCGTCAACGAGACGCTGGGCCGGGCCGGTGCGCCCCGGGCTGGGGGCATCAACCCGATCGGCCACGGCATGGGGGCGCCCACCGTCGTCACCCACGGCAGCGAGGACCAGAAGCGCCGCTACCTGCGGCCCCTGTTCACCAACGAGGAGATCTGGTGCCAGCTCTTCTCCGAGCCGGGCGCCGGGTCCGACGTGGCCGGGCTGGCCACCAAGGCGGTCCGCGACGGCGACGAGTGGATCGTCAACGGCCAGAAGGTGTGGACCACCCTGGCCCACGTGGCCCGGTGGGGGATGCTGGTGGTCCGCACCGACCCCGAGGCGCCCAAGCACAAGGGGCTGACCTACTTCGTGGTCGACATGCACGGCCCCGGCGTCGAGGTGCGGCCGCTCTACCAGATCACCGGCGAGGCCGAGTTCAACGAGGTCTACTTCACCGACGCCCGCATCCCCGACGCCGAGCGGCTGGGCGACGTGGGCGACGGCTGGCGGGTCTCGCTGACCACGCTCATGAACGAGCGGGTGTCGATCGGCGGTCAGATCCCGCCGCGGGGCAGCGGCTTCGTCGGCGAGCTGGTCAAGACCTACAAGGCCACCGGACCCCACGACCCCGCGACCCGCGACCGGGTGATGCAGCTGTGGATCCGGGCCGAGGTGCTGCGCCTGACCAACATCCGGGCCAGCCAGAACCGCTCCCAGGGCACGCCCGGGCCCGAGGGCTCCATCAGCAAGCTGGCCATGGCCGAGGTGCACAAGGACCTCAGCTCGTGCGCAGTCGACCTGCTCGGCGCCGAGGGCATGCTGTTCCCCGACGGCTACCCGATGGCCCGGCCCCGGACGACGGCGCTGTGGAACAACCCCCAGCAGGCCTTCCTGCGGTCCCGGGCCAACTCGATCGAGGGCGGGACCACCGAGATCATGAAGAACATCCTCGGCGAGCGGGTGCTGGGCCTGCCCGGCGACATCCGGGCCGACAAGGGGTTGCCCTGGAGCCAGGTACCCCGCTCCTAGGGGGGCCTGGCCGACACCGTTCGGGAGGGGAAGGCCGTGAGGGGAACCGGGGGGAGACGGGCGGGCGCGCTCGCGCTGGCGCTGCTGCTGGCCGCCGTCGCGTGCTCGGACGGCGGCGACGCCGACGGGGCCGACAGCGCCGACGGCCTGCGGGTCGAGGTGCTGTCGTCGCGGCCCGAGTACGTCAGCGCCGGGGACGCCCTGGTGGCCGTCACCGTGCCCGCGGGGACCGATCCCGGCGCCGTCACCGTGGCCGTGGGCGACGAGGACGTGACCGGGGCCTTCGCCCCCGACGCCGCCGACGGCCGGCGGCTCGTGGGCCTGGTCGGCGACCTACCCGAGGGCGAGGCCACCATCACGGCCGAGGCCGGCGACCGGCGGGGGTCGGTGACGGTGGTGGATCACCCGGCCACCGGCCCGCTGTTCTCCGGCGAGCAGTTCCCGCTGTTCGCGTGCACCACCG
>DASXRH010000534.1:0-10560 GCA_036506715.1 Acidimicrobiales bacterium | reverse complement strand
GACCGGCGGCGACCGGCTGTTCGCGGCCGGGGCCGACATCGCCGAGTTCGGCGGGCCCGACGAGGCCCGCGAGATCGGGGGCCAGTTCCTGCGGGCCTTCGACGCGGTGGCCGCCATCCCCCGGTGCGTGATCGCCGCCATCTCGGGCTTCGCCCTCGGGGGCGGGTGCGAGCTCGCGCTGGCCTGCGACCTGCGCATCGCCTCCACCCGGGCCAAGCTCGGCCAGCCCGAGGTCCTGCTCGGGATCATCCCCGGCGGCGGCGGCACCCAGCGCCTGGCCCGGCTGGTCGGCCCGTCCAAGGCCAAGGAGCTGATCCTCACCGGCCGCCAGGTCGGCGCCGAGGAGGCGCTGCGCATCGGTCTGGTCGACGAGGTGGTCGAGCCGGCCGACCTCGACGACCGGGCCCACGCCCTGGCCGCACAGCTGGCGGCGGGGGCGGTCGTGGCCCAGGGCCTGGCCAAGCGGGCCATCGACCGGGGTCTCCAGGGCCCGCTGGCCGCCGGGCTCGACCTGGAGCAGGAGCTGTTCGCCGCCTCGTTCGCCACCGAGGACGCCCGCATCGGTGTGGCCTCGTTCCTGGCCGAGGGGCCGGGCAAGGCCGACTTCGTCGGGCGGTGACGTGGCCACGCCGGTGACCGGGTCGCGGTTCGAGCCGCTCGGCGGCCGCCTGGTCGTGGTGCTGCTGGGAGCCATGGCCCTGCTGACGGGGGCTGCGGCGCTGGCCTACGCCCGCCGCTCCCGCCTCATCGACGACGTGCTGTCCGGCGCCGACGTGAGCACTGCCGCGTTCGACGCCGCCTCCGACCGGGTCCAGGTCGCCGGCAACCTGTTCCCGCTGGGCCTGCTGGTCACCGGCATCGCCTTCGTGGCCTGGGAGCGGCGCTACCTGCGCAACGCCGACCGGCTGGCCGGCCCCGGCTCGGTGCGGCCCGGGTTGGGCTGGGTGGTCCCGCTGTGGCTGGGGTTCGGGCTGGTGCCCGCCGTGCCGGCCTACCAGGTGTACCGGATCGCCGCCGCCGGCGAGGCGGCCGCCCCCGAGCCGGCGGGCGAGGACGACGCGGACGGCGGTGACGGCGACGGCGACGCCCCTGCCGTCCGCCCCCGGTCCCGGCGCCCACCGGGCACGGGCATCCTCGTGGCCTGGGCGACCACCTGGACCCTCGGCTTCGCCATCACCTTCGTGGCCGCCTTGCTGTGGCCCGGCGGGGGCGCGCCCACCGCCGACCACGCCGACGCCGACCGGGTGGCCGCCGTCGGGGTGGCCGTCGAATGCGTCGCCGCGCTCTGCGGGGCGGCCATGGTCCGCGCCCTGGGCCGCCGCCAGACCCAGCTCAGGGCGGTGGCCACGCCCATCCCCATCCCGGACGACGAGGCCTCCGGCCCCGGCCCCGGGGCACGGGCAGGCCTCAGGCCCAGGCGGCCAGGCCCAGCTCGACGGGGCTGACCAGGTCCGGGTGGCGGGGGACCACCCGCACCGTGAACCCGTAGCGCCCCGCCCGCTCGGTGCGCAGCGAGCCCTGGTAGCGGGCGTGGTCGTCGTCGGCGGTGCCGACCGGCGTCATCGACACGACGGCTCGCTCGGTCAACTCGTCGCCCTGGCCCACCGGGCCGTGGACCAGCTGGACGTCGACGTCGCCGGGTCGGAGGTCGCCCAGGGCCACGACCGCCTCGACCGTGCGCTCGCCGCCGAGGTCGGCGGCGGCGACGTCGCCCTCGACCCGGTCGACGTGGACACCGTGCCACGCCTCCCGCACCCGGGCCTTCCACATGGCCAGCCCGCGGGCCCGGGCGTGGCTGTGGGCCGACAGCAGGTCGGTGCGGGCGGCGGTGGGCTCGTACAGCGCCCCGACGTAGTCGGCGACCATGCGCGACGCCGTGACCCGGGGGCCGAGGGACGACAGCGACCGGCGCACCTTCTTCAGCCACCGCCGGGGCACCGGGCCGCCGTAGCGCTCGTAGAACAGCGGGACCACCTGCCGCTCCAGCAGGTCGAACAGGGCGCCGGCCTCCAGCCGGTCACGGCGGTCCAGGTCCTCGACGTCCTCGGCCGACGAGATGGCCCAGCCGTTCTCGCCGTCGAACATCTCCTGCCACCAGCCGTCGAGGATCGACAGGTTGAGCCCGCCGTTGAGCGCCGACTTCATGCCCGACGTTCCGCACGCCTCCTGCGGGCGCCGCGGGTTGTTGAGCCACACGTCGGAGCCCTGGTACAGCGCCCGGGCCACGGCGATGTCGTAGTCGTCGACGAACACGATGCGGTGGCGGATCTCGGGGTCGGACGAGAACGCCACGATCTGGCGGATCATCTCCTTGCCCGCCTCGTCCGCCGGGTGGGCCTTGCCCGCGAACACCAGCTGCATCGGCCGGTCGGGGGACAGCAGCAGGGCCCGCAGCCGGTCGGGCTGCGACAGCAGCAGCGTGGCCCGCTTGTAGGTGGCGAACCGGCGGGCGAACCCCACCGTGAGCACCCGCGGGTCGAGCACCTCGTCGGTCCAGGCCACGTCGGAGCCGGTCAGCCCCCGGGTGGCCGCCGCCTCTTTGAGCCGCCGGCGCACGAAGGTCACCAGCCGCTCGCGGGCCTGCTCGCGGGCCCGCCACAGCTCGTCGTCGGGAGCCTCCATGATGCGGGCCCACAGGTCGGCGCCGGCCTCGTCCCACTCGGGCAGCACGTAGCGGGACAGCACGTCGGTGATCTCGGGCGAGGTCCAGGTGGGGGCGTGGACGCCGTTGGTGATCGACCCGATGGGCGTCTCGTCGGACTCGACGTCGGGCCACAGGTCGCCGAACATGTTCCGGCTGACCTCGCCGTGGAGCTGGGCCACGCCGTTGGACCGCCCGGCCAGCCGCAGGCCCATGATTGCCATGTTGAACGGCTCGTCGGCGGCGTCGCTGGGGCGGTGGCCGAGGGCCACCAGGTCGTCGACGGTGACCCCCACCTCGTCGCACCAGCGCCCGAAGTACTTGTCCATGAGCGGCAGCGGGAACCGGTCGATGCCGGCCGGAACCGGGGTGTGGGTGGTGAAGATGCACCCCGCCCGCACCGCCTCGATGGCCTCCGGGTAGGTCAGGCCCTCGCCCACCACCAACTGGCGGATGCGCTCGAGCCCGAGGAACCCCGCGTGGCCCTCGTTGGTGTGGAAGACCTGGGCCTCGACGCCCACGGCCTGCAATGCCCGCACGCCGCCGATGCCGAGCAGGATCTCCTGCCGCAGCCGGTGCTCGGTGTCGCCCCCGTAGAGCCGGTCGGTGACGCCGCGGATGTCGTCGGTGTTCTCCTCCACGTCGGCGTCGAGGAAGTACAGCGGCACACGCCCCACCTCGGCCTTCCACAGCTGGGCCACCAGCGGCAGCTCGTCCTTGGCCAGCTCGACCTCGATGCGGATGCCGTCGCAGGGGGTGAGGGCCATGACGTGGGGGTCGAGCAGCGGGTAGCGCTCCTGCTGCCAGCCGTCGGCGTCGAGGCTCTGGCGGAAGTAGCCGTGCCGGTAGAGCAGGCCCACGCCGACCAGCGGCACCCCCAGGTCGCTGGACGACTTGAGGTGGTCGCCGGCCAGCACGCCCAGGCCGCCCGAGTACTGGGGGACGGCCTCGGCGATGCCGAACTCGGGGGAGAAGTAGGCCACCAGCCCGAGCGGGCTGGCCCCCTTGGCCTGGAACCAGCGCTCGCCGTCCAGGTAGCGCTGCAGCTCGCTGCGGACCTCGCCGAGGAACCGCTTGAACCCCGAGTCGCGGGCCAGCGCCTCCAGCCGCTCGCGCGGCACCAGGCCCAGCAGGCGGACGGGATCGTGAACGCTGGCGTCCCACAGGTCGGGGTCGACCCACCGGAACAGGTCGCGGGTCTGGTCGTCCCACGACCACCGGAGGTTGAAGGCCAGCTCGTGCAGGGCGGTGAGCTCGGCGGGCAGGGACGGTCGGACGGTGAAGCTGCGGAGGGCCTTCATCACCGCGCACCGTAGCGAGCGCGGGCAGCCCCGGTCGTACGAGCCCGGGCCGCCCGCGCCGGACTCACGTGTCGTTCATCGACGCCCTACTCGGTGACGCCCGGGTCTCCCAGGGCCACCTTGCCGGCGTAGTCCAGCGTGGCCTCGGGGGTGAACGGGTGGAACGAGCCGGCCCGCACGTCGCGGTGGGCCCGCTCCAGGGGCGACCGCCGGAAGTAGGAGCGGCCGCCGAGGACGTCCATGGCCAGGTCGACGACGGCGATGGCGCCGGTGACGGCCTCCCGCTTGGCCAGCATGACGGTGGTGATCGTGGCCGGGTCGGCGCGGTAGTCGTCGCCCAGCTCGTCCAGGGCGCCGAGCAGCGCCCACCAGGCGGTGCGCAGCCGGGCGTCCATGAGCCCGACCTGGCGGGCGACCCGGGGCACCGATGCCAGGGGTCGCGGCCCCCGTGCCGCGCCGGTCACGCCCTCGACGGCGTGGTCGCGGGCGCCGGCGGCGATGCCGAGGTAGGTGGCGCCCACCACCGGGGCGAAGTGGACGACGGCCGCCGCGAGCGGGCCGCCGAACTCGCCGTAGGGCCGGCGGCCCGTTACCCGGGCGGCCGGGACGAACACGTCCTCGAACACCAGGTCGTGGCTGGCGGTGCCCCGCATGCCCAGCGTGTCCCACGTCTCCACCAGTCGGACCCCGTCGGCCGCCAACGGCACCGCGAAGTGCACCACCTCGGCGCCGTCGCCGGGGTCGCCCACCACCGCGCAGGTGGCGACCACGGTGGCCCCGGGCGACTGGCTGCAGAACGCCTTGCGCCCGTTGACCCGGAAGCCGGCGTCGTCCCCCGACCCGGTCGGCTCGGCCACGGTGGTGGGCCACAACCAGTCGGACCCGCCGCTGGTGGCGAGGACGATGCCCTCGGCCGCGATGCGGCGCAGCACCGCCTCGGCGTCGGGGGCCCCGCTCCGGTGGCGGAAGGCCTGCATGAGCGTCAGGTACTGGTGCATGGCGACCGCCAGCGCGGTCGCCCCGTCGTGGCGGGCCAGCTCGGCCTGGGCGTAGCAGACCTGGCGCAGGTCCCCGCCGAGCCCGCCCATCTCGGCGGGGACGCCCAGGGCCAGGTAGCCCGCCTCGCGCATCGCGTCGTAGGCCTCGGCCACGAACGTGGCGTCGCGGTCGTGGTCGGCCGCGTGGCGGGCCGCCACGGCGCCCACCCGGGCCGCCAGCGGCAGGAACCGGTCGTCGCCCGGTCGGACGGGCGTGGGGTAGGTCGCGGCCGGGGTCGGGGGTGCTTCGGTCGTGGTCATGGCAGGTCCGCCTCCTCGTGTCTCCGGCGACCGTACGGCGGGAGAGCCCTGCCGGGTAGTACAGAGAGTGAACCGGACGGATCGGCGGGGGGGTGCGACACTGGCGGGGTGCGGACCTACGCGCAGTACTGCCCCATCGTGCGGGCGGTCGAGGTGCTCGGCGAGCGGTGGACGCTGCTGATCGTGCGGGAGATGCTCGTCGGCATCCGGCGGTTCAACGACCTGAGCCGGGGCCTGCCCGGCCTGTCGCGGGCGTTGCTGTCCCACCGCCTGCGCCAGATGGAGGCCGCCGGGCTGGTGGTGCGGGCCGACGACGGCGGCTACGACCTCACCGACGCCGGCGAGGACCTGCGGCCGCTCGTGTTCGGCCTGGCCCACTGGGGCGCCCGCCACGCCTTCGGCGACCCCCGGCCCGACGAGCTCGACCCCGAGGTGCTGATGTGGTGGTTCCAGGGCCGCATCGACACCAGCGCCGTCGACCGCCGGGCCGTGGTCCAGGTCGAGGTGTCCGACGTCAGCCGGCTGTTCTGGCTGGTCATCGAGCCCGACGACGTGTCGGTCTGCTACGCCGACCCCGGCTTCGACGTCGACGCCGTGCTCCGGGCCGCCCTGCCCACCCTCTACCAGGTGTGGGAAGGCGAGACCGACCTGCTTGCCGCCATCAGGACCGGCGACCTCAGCCTGACCGGCGACCGCCGGGTGGTGGCCGGCCTGCCCGCGTGGCTCCAGTTCAGCCCGGTCGCGCCGTACGTGCGCGCGGCCCGGGACGCCACGTAGGGGGTTCGCCGGCCGCGCCCGGCTGCGTACCCTTTGGGGGTGCTCGGCCGCATCACCATCGACGCCGTCCGGCCCACGACGCCGTCGGGGGAGTTCCCCGCCAAGGCGGTGGTGGGCGAGCCGGTCCCCGTCGCGGCCGACATCTTCCGGGACGGCCACGACCTGCTGGGTGCCCGGGTGCGGTGGCGGCGGGTGGGCAAGGCCAGGTGGCAGCAGGCCCCGCTGCGGTCGTTGATCAACGACCGCTGGGAGGGCGAGATGGTCCCCGGCGAGATCGGCCGCCACGAGTTCGTCGTGGAGGCCTGGCGCGACCGGTTCGCCACCTGGCGCCACGACGTCGAGATCAAGGCGGCCGTCGGCGACGACCTCGATCTCGAGCTCGAGGAGGGGGCTCGCATCCTCGAGGCCCTGGCCCCGGGGGTGGCCGCCCGCGACCGCAAGCGGGTGCTCGACGCCGTGGTCGGCCTGCGCCGCACGTCGTGCAGCCTCCAGGTCCGGCTCAACGCCGGGCTCGACGACCGGGTGGCCGGCCTGGTGGCCGGCGTCCCCGACGCCGACCTCACCGCCACCCCGCCCCGGGGCCTGTGGGTCGACCGCGAGCGGGCCGGCCACGGCGCCTGGTACGAGCTGTTCCCCCGCAGCGAGGGCGGGTTCGCCGGGGCCACCAAGCGGCTGGCGGCCGTGGCCGACATGGGCTTCGACGTCGTCTACCTGCCGCCCATCCACCCCATCGGCACGACCGCCCGCAAGGGACCCGACAACGCGCTCCACGCCGGGCCCGGCGACCCAGGCAGCCCCTGGGCCATCGGGTCCCCCGAGGGCGGGCACACCGCCATCGCCCCCGAGCTGGGCACCCTCGCCGACTTCCGCCGGTTCTGCGCCGAGGCCACCGACCTCGGCATGGAGGTGGCGCTCGACTACGCGCTGCAATGCTCGCCCGACCACCCGTGGGTCCACGAGCACCCCGAGTGGTTCTGGCGGCGGCCCGATGGCAGCATCCGCTACGCCGAGAACCCGCCCAAGAAGTACCAGGACATCTACCCGATCAACTTCTGGCCCGAGCGGGAGGCCGACCGGCTGGCGCTGTGGAACGCGTGCCGCGACGTCCTGCGCTACTGGATCGACCAGGGTGTCCGCATCTTCCGGGTCGACAACCCCCACACCAAGCCCATGGCCTTCTGGGCCTGGCTCATCGACGGCATCCGCCGGGACAGCCCCGACGTCATCCTCCTGTCCGAGGCCTTCACCCGGCCGAAGGTCATGGCCAAGCTGGCCGAGGTCGGCTTCACCCAGAGCTACAGCTACTTCACCTGGCGCACCTCCGCCTGGGAGCTGCGCGAGTACCTGCACGAGCTGGCCTACGGCCCCACGGCCGACTACATGCGCCCCAACTTCTGGCCCAACACGCCCGACATCCTGTCGGGGCCGCTGCGCCACGGGCCGCCGGCCGCCTTCCTGCTGCGGTTCGTGCTGGCCGCCACGCTGGTGCCCAACTACGGCCTGTACAGCGGCTACGAGCTGTTCGAGAACGAGCCGGCCAGCGACGCCAACGAGGAGTACCGCCACTCCGAGAAGTACGAGATCCGCCGGCGGGACTGGACGGCCGCCGACTCGATGGCCCCGGTCATCACGACGGTCAACGAGATCCGCCGCCGCCATCCCGTGTTCCGGCGGATCGACAACATCACCTTCCACGGCACCGGCGGCAACGACGCGTTCCTCGTCTGGTCGAAGGGGCGGGTCGACGACGGCGACCTGGTGCTGGTGGTGGTCAACCTCGACCCCCACACGCCCCAGGAGACGGTTCTCGACCTCGACCTCGGCGCCATGGGCCTGCCCTGGCAGGGGCCGTTCCGGGTCCGCGACGAGCTGGGCGGCGAGACCTACACGTGGGACGGGGCCCACCCCTACGTGCGGCTCGACCCGACGTCGTCCCAGGTGGCGCACATCGTCACGCCGGCCTGACCGTCACGGCCGGGCCCGCACCCGCCGGCGCAGCTGCTGGGTCTCCTCCGAGGGGTCGACGCCCAAGTCGCCGAGGACCGACAGCAGCCGGTCGAGCGCCCGGCGGGCGCCGAGCCGGTCGCCGCGGGCGAGCGCCACCGACACCAGCACGCCGTAGGCCGCCTCGGCCCACGGGTCGGCGGCCACCGCCCGACGGGCCAGCCGCTCGGCCTCGTCGGCGTCGCCCCGGCCCACCAGGAGCTCGCCGGCCCGGGTGGCGGCGGCCACGAACCGGCCCCGGGCCCGGTCGCGTTCGAGCGCGAACCACTCGGCCTCGGCCACGCCCTCGTGCAGGTCGCCCCGGTACAGCTCGACGGCGGCCAGGTCGTGGTCCAGCGCCACCGACGGCACCCCGTCCGCGTCGGCCCGCAGCGCGCGGTCCACGTGGTCGTCGAAGCGGTCGAGGTCGACCTGCAGCAGCTCGCCGGTGACGAGGGAGACGCTCTGCCCGTCGACCCGGACGTAGTACGACGACTCCCGGGCGGTCCGCCAGGGCTCCAGCAGCCGCAGCATGTAGGTCAGGGTGACCCGCAGGTTGTTGGCCGCCGGCTTCTCGTCGAGGTCGGGCCACAGCGCCGCCATGATGGCGGACCGGGTCGTGCTGCGGTGCCCGACCAGGTAGGCGATGAGCGCCCGCACCCGCTCGCGCCGCAGGTCGCCGTCGGCCACCGGCTCGCCGTCGCGCACGATGGCCAGCGGGCCCAGCACCGCGATCTCGGTGGCGTGCAGAGGTGGCGCCGGCACGGCGGCCAGCAGCGCCCGGGCCGGGCGGGCGTGCCGGCCGGTGCGGGCGGCCACCGCCCGCAACGCCTCGCGCCCCGGGGGGCCGAGGGACTCGAGCAGCGGGCCGGCCTCGGGCCGGCCGGCCGACTCGAGGCCGAGGGCCAGCTCCACCGCCAGACGGTGATGGAGGGCCGACCGGACGAGGGCGGGGTCGGCCAGGTCGAGGTCGGCGAGGACCCGGCGGGCGTCCTCGGCCCGCGACCCGCTGGTCGTCGCCTCCCGCAGCGCCACCACCGCCGCGGCCAGCCCGCGGGCGTCGGCGAGGTAGCCCCTGAGCGGGGCGGCGTCCCACTGGGGCCGCAGCTCGGGCACCAGCACGTAGCCGAGGGCCAGCCCGTGGCGCCACACCCGCCGGTCGAGCCCGGCGATGCCCTGGCGCTCGGCCGCCGCGGCCAGGGCCTCGGCCGCCGCCGCCTCGTCCCCCTCGGCCATCGCCACCGCGGCGACGGCCATCGCCATCCGGGTCGTCGGACCGGTGCCGGCCTCGTGCTCGGTGCGGCGGGCCTCGGACAGCAGGGCGCGGGCGGTCTCGACCTCGCCCGCCGACGCGTAGGCGAACGCGGCCTGGGCCGTCGCCACCTGCAGGTTCTGCAGCACGCCCGCGGTCCGGATGCGGTCGACCAGCGGCGCCAGCTCGGCCATCACCTGGTCGATGTGGCCCTCGGCCCAGGCCACGGCCAGCCGGGCGCCCTCGACCGTCATGCGGAACGCGGGATCGGGGGTGTCGGGGATGCCCGCCAGCACCGCGGCCGCCGCCGCGGCGTCGCCCCGCCCCACGAGGATCGTGGCCCGCAGCCAGTCGGCCAGCACCTCCCAGGCGGGGTCGAGCGCCCCGGGCGGGATGGCGTCGAGGTTGGCGAGGACGGCGTCGTCGTCGCCCTCCAGGTCGGCGACGATGGCCCGGCCGATCCCGGCGATGGCCCGTGCCAGGGGGTGGCCCTCGGCCTCCAGCTCGAGCACCCGGGGGAAGACCTGGGCCAGCAGCCCCGCGTCGGATCGCCACCAGGCGACCCGGCCGAGCACGGCGATGGCGCTGAGCTCGCCCTCGGTGTCGCCGGCCTCGCGGCACAGGGCGATCGCCGTCTGCAGCGGTTCGGTGGCCTCGCCGGGGGTGGCGACCGCGGCCCGCAGGCCGGTGGCCAGGGCTGCCCCGGCGCTACCGCGGGCCTCGCCCGGCAGCTCGGCGAGCCACCGCTCCAGACGGCGGGTCGGCGGGCGCATCGGCCCGATGCACGCCGCCCGCAGGATGCGCGGGACCTCGCCGGCCAGCGCCGGGTCGCGGGCCAGCGTCACGGCCTCGTCGTAGCGGTGGTGGGCCAGCAGGTGGTCGATGGCCCGGTGCCGAGCCCGGAGGCGGTCGTCGTCGTCCAGCCCCAGGGCCCGGACCGTGCGCCACAGGGGGTGCGGGACCCGCCAACCTCCGGTGCCCTGGGCCACCAGCGGCACGCCGTCGAGGGTGCTGGCCAGGTCGACCGGGGTGCCCAGCGCGGCCGAGGCCAGCTCGTCGTCGGCCCCGCCCAGGTCGGACAGCACGGCCAGCACCCGGCGCCGGTCGGGGCCCAGCGGCAGCAGCACCTCCTCCCACAGGTAATCGCCGGTGAGGTCGCCGGTGACGCTGGCGGCCAGCTCGGCCATGGCCGGCCAGCCGCCGGTGGCGTCGAAGCGCCCGGGGTCAAGGCCCCGCTGCCGTGCGAACCCGGTGAGCTCGTCGGGGTCGAAGCGCAGGTCGTCCTCGGCCAGCCGCAGCACCGCGCCC
>DASXRH010000533.1:0-6731 GCA_036506715.1 Acidimicrobiales bacterium | reverse complement strand
CCCACACCGGGCCGAGGTCGGGGGCCACGGCCAGGTCGACCCGGCTGCCGGCGGTCCCGGCGGCGCAGGTGACCGAGGCGTCGAGCACCAGGGCCAGGTCGCACCAGTCGGGGTCGACACGCAGGATGCCGGCGTCGATGGCCGACACGTCCAGGAGATCGGCCACCAGCCGGCGCATGCGGTCGGATTCGGTGGCGATGGTGTCGAGGAACCGCCGCTGCACGTCGGGCTGCCACTCGACATCGGGCTGGCGCAGCGTGTCGGCGCACCCGTGGATGGCGGTCAGCGGCGTGCGCAGCTCGTGGCTGAGGCGGGACAGGAACGCGCGCTGGAGCCGCTGCGACCGGCGCAGCGCCTGGGTCTCGCGCTGGGCGTCCTCCAGCTCGGCCCGCTCCAGCGCCAGGCTGAGCGACCGGGCGACGTCGCCCAGCACCTCGGCGGCGTCCTCGGCCTGGGACCGGTCGGCCCACCGCACGGCCAGCGCCGCCGCGCCCCCCGGCGCGCCGAACGGCACGGCCAGCACCGACCCGTCGCCGTCGACCTCGGCCCGCACCCCCCGGCCGCCGAGCACGCGGTCGGCCGCGGCCTCCAGCCGGTCCCGGGCGCCTCCTGACATCGCCGGCCCGGCGACCGCGCCCCGGGTGGCGGGCGCGCGCGACCGGCCGCCGCCACCGGCGACCCGGACGGTGGCACCCTCGGCCGCCAGCACGTCGCACAGGGCCCCCAGGGCGGCGTCGAGCCCCGCGTGGACCTGCGCCGGCCCGGCCAGCACCTCCAGCACGCTGCGGATCGCCTCCAGGACCCGGTTGCGGCGCCGGGACTCCGCGTAGAGCCGCTCGCGCTCGATCGAGGCGGCCGCGTGCCCGGCGTAGAGGGTGATCAGCTCGAGCTGGTCGCCCCGGGGCCGGCCGACCGAGTCGCCGTAGCCCGAGATGGCCCCGAGCACGCCGCTGGCGCCGATGATGGGCGCCGCCCACGAGCTGAGCACGCCGGCCTCGGCGGCCGCGCCGGCCATGCGGGCCCAGGCGGGGTCGACGCGCACGTCCTCGCTGACCACCACCCTGCCGGTGGCGGCGGCCACCCCCACCGGCCCGCCCCGGTGGCCGAGGGGCAGCTCGGCGGTCACCGCCAGCAGCGACGGCGGCAGCGCCACCGCCGCCGACCGGCGCAGCACCTCGCGGCCGGCCGCCTGGTCGAGAAGGTGCACGCACAGCGCCTCCTGGCCGATGGCGGCGGCCATGGCCGACACCACGAGCGGCAGCGAGGCCGTGGGCTCGACCTCGGACAGCTGCTCGACCAGGCTGCCCAACCGGCGGAGCTGGCGGCTGGCCGTCGAGTCGATCTCGAGGCCCGACTGGAGGGCGACCACGTCGTCGGGGTGGACCTCCAGCGGCGTCACGTCGGCCACCACCCGGCCCTGGCGCAGCACCACGATGCGATCGGCCAGGTCGAAGACCTGCTCCAGCTGGTGGGTGATGAGCAGCACGGCGGCGCCGGTCGACCGCAGCTCGCGCACGAGCCGCAGCACCTGGGCCGTCTCGTTGCGGCCGAGGGAGGCGGTGGGCTCGTCGAGGATGAGCAGCGCCGGGTCGCACTCCAGGGCCCGGGTCACGGCGATGGCCTGGCGCTGGCCGCCCGACAGCGTGGCCACCGGCCTGGTGAGGTCGGGAACGTCGATGCCGAGCCGGGCCAGCACGCGGCGGGCCTCGCTGTGCATGTCGGTGCCCGCCAGCAGCAGCCGGCGCCGCTCGCGCCCCAGGAACAGGTTGGCGACCGTGTCGAGGTTGTCGCACAGCGACAGGTCCTGCCACACCACCCCGATGCCGGCCCGCAGGGCGTCGTCCTGCCCCGGGCCGAGCGGGCGGCCGTCCACCGACACCACCCCGGCGTCGGGCCGTACCGCCCGGGCGAGGCACTTGGCCAGGGTCGACTTGCCGGCCCCGTTGTCGCCGACGAGGGCGACGATCTCGCCGGCGTCGATCCGCAGCGACGCGTGGTCGAGGACCTGGAGCTCGCCGAACCGCTTGCACAGGCCCTCCACCACCAGCAGCGGCGGGCGGGGTGCGGCGGCCGCCGGGGCCGCCGCCGGGCGGCTGGCGCGGTCGGTCGAGCGCGGGGGGCTGGTGAGCATCGCCCCCCAGTGTGCCTGCCGTCGGACGCCGGTGCCCGACCGACTACTGCTGGTAGCGCTCGACGACGTCGGCCGAGCGCACGGCGGCCTCGTCGGGGTTCTGGCCCATCTCCCGCCGGGCCCGGCGCTGGCGGAGCAGGTCCCAGCACTGGTCGAGGGCCACCTCGATGGCCTTCAGCCGCTCCGCGGTGGCCTCGTCGGCCGGGTTGCTGCCCGCGCCCTTCTCGAGAGCGTGCTCCTCGTCGACCAGCGCGCCGATGCGGTTGATCACCTCGGTGTCGTCCATGCCCCCAGTATGCGGGGCCGGTCGCCCGGACACCCGCGCCGCGGTCGCCCGGCCGCGGTCAGCAGGTCTGCCCCTCCGGGGGCTCGCCCACCACGAACCCGGTCGGGGCGGTCGTGGTGGTGGTGGGCGGCGGCACCGTGGTCGGGGTGGCGGCCGCGGCGGTGGTGGGCGTGGTGTCGCCCGGCGCCGCGGCCGAGGTGGGCGTGACCAGCTCGTCGATGGGCGTCGGCTGCTCGTGGACGGTGGTGAAGTCGAGGCCGGCCACCAGGCGCACGTGGCCGGGCTGCAGCGCCGGGTCCTCCTGGATCTCGGCCGGGGCCGTCAGGTGGCGGGCCACCCGTTGGCCGTAGGTGGCCTGCCCCGGCGCGGTGTAGATCACCGTGTGCTCGTAGAGCTGACCGGCGTCGTCGGGGACCTCGACCTTGAACCCGATCTTCTGCAGCGCGCCGGTGACGTCGCCGGCGAGGTGGTCGCTCTGGCCCTGGGTGCCGTTGAGCACGGTCACGTCGACCACCCCGGGGCGCAGCTCGCCCGGGGCCAGGCCCCGGAACACGTTGAGATACTCCTCGGCGGCGGACTCGTCGAGCAGCAGCCGGTTGTGGTCGGGCGGGTACTCCGTCACCGGCAAGGGGTACGCCTCGAGGGTCGACGGGTCGAAGTTCTTGAAGTGACCGGACAGATCGAGCAGGTCGCCGAGCGACAGGTTCTCGTCGATGCGGATGTTGGCCAGCCCGATGTCGAGCAGCTCGTTCAGCCGCGCCGGGTTGCCCTTCACCTGGCCGAGCGCCTTGGCCAGCGCCCGCTGGATGAACACCTGCTGGCGCTGCACCCGGCCCAGGTCGGCGCTGCCGTCCTGGTCCCAGCTGCCGTCGGGCCGCTGGACCTGGAAGTAACGGGACCGGGCGAAGGCCAGGCCCTGCTCGCCGTTCAGGGTGATGCAGCCGGTGTCGTACTGGTAGAGGCCCGAGTGGGTGTCGCGCACCGGGTAGGGGATCCACAGCGGCACCCCGCCCACGGCGTCCACCACCTGCTGGAAGCTCTGGAAGTTGACCTCGACGAAGTGGTTGATGGGGATGTCGAAGTTCTCGCGGATCGTGTCGATCAGCACCTGCTCGCCGCCGCTCGGGCGGTTGTAGGCCGAGTTGATCATGCCGATCTTGCCGGTGTCGGCGATGGTGACCATCAGGTCGCGGTTGAACGAGGTGAGCGCCACCCGGTCGGACTTGGGGTCGATCCGGACGACCATGATGGTGTCGGTGTTGACCGTCTCCTGGCCCTCGCGGGTGTCGACGGCCACGATCAGGTAGTTCTCGGGTTCGCCGGACGCGGCCGACGAGATGTTGATGTCCTTGACCCGGTCGATGCTGTTGTACTTGTGCAGCGCGTAGGCGGCCACCGAGGCGCCCAGCAGGCAGATGGTCACGATGACGCCGCCCGTCACGAGGACCACCCGCTGGCGCCATGAGCGCCGGCTCCGGCCGTCGCGGCCACCGCGGTCGTCGCCGTAGCGGTCCGGGCGGCCGCCGTAGGGGTCCGGGGCGCCGTAGGGGTCGGGGCGCCGGCCGTAGCGGTCGTCGCCGCCGGCCGCCCGGCGCCGGCCGCCGGTGGCCATCGCCGCCGGCACCGAGCCCCGGCGCCGGCCGCCGTCGCGACCAGGTGACCGGAACGGGTCGGGCGTACCGCTGCCGGCGCCGCGACCAGGCGAGCGGAACGGGTCGGGCGTGCCGCTGCGACCGCCATCGGGCGTGCGGCGCCCCTCCGGCGGGCGGCCACCGGTGCGCCGGCCGTCGTCGGGTGGGCGGCCACCGGTGCGCCGGCCGTCGTCGGCCCGGCGACCGCCACCACCGGTGCCGCCGGGAGCTCGGCCGCGCTCGTCGGGCCGGCCGCCGGTGCCGCGCCCGGGGTCGGGGCGACGACCGCCGCCGCGGCTCCGGCCCCCGTCGTCGGGCCAGGTGCCGCCGTCCCACGCCTGGTCGGGGCGGGTCCGGCCGTTGCCGGGCGGGCGGCCGTCGTCGCGCCGGGGCCCCGGTCGTGGTCGGCGGGGCGGTCCGGGCCAGCCGGGATCGGGCGGGCGGTCACCGGGCATTCCGGGAGAGGCTACCGAAGGGACCGGGTGCCGCAGTACTCGCCCCGCCGGACCGGGGTGCGGCGCCGGCGCACGGCTAACTTGCGTGCATGACCGTCACCGACGACGCACCCGCGGCCGCCACGCCGGCCCGGTGGACCGCGCAGTGGAAGGAGTTGTACTCCGAGGTCATCCAGTCGGGCCTGTGCACGGGGTGCGCCGGCTGCGTGATCGCGTGCCCCCACGACGTGATCGGCTACGAGCACGCGCCGGGCGCCTACAAGCCCTTCCACCTGGAGGAGGAGCTGGGACCCGACAACTGCATCCACGGCGAGAAGGGCTGCACCAGCTGCACCCGGGCCTGCCCCCGCTTCCGGTCCTGGGAGCCCCAGGCCGACGAGCACCTCTTCGCCCGCACCCGCGAGCCCGACGAGGTCGCCGGCATCTACCAGGACATCATGCTCACCCGGGCCAGCGACGAGATGGTCCACCGCATGGGCCAGGACGGCGGCCTGGTGTCGGCACTGCTCATCTGGGCCCAGGAGAACGACTACATCGACGCCGCCCTCGTCTCCTACCTCGAGGGCGACGGCCACTCGTGGAAGGCGATCCCCGGGGTGGCCGCCAGCAAGGACGAGATCCTGGCCGCCGCCGGCAGCCGCTACACCTACTCGGCCAACACCCTGGCCATCGGCGAGGCGCTGGAGCGCGGCCACACCCGGCTGGCGCTGGTCGGCATGTCGTGCCAGTCGTCGGTGCCGCCGATCATGTGGAGCCGCAAGGCCGGCAAGGTCGGCAAGCCCATCCTGTTCAACATCGGCCTGCTGTGCTCGAAGACGTTCGACGACTCGATCTTCGAGGAGCTCTTCTGGACCAAGTACGGCCTGGCGAAGGAGAACATGGTCAAGATGAACATCAAGGGGGTGTTCCAGATCTGGATGCGGGACGGCCGCTACCACGAGATCCCGCTGAAGGAGTGCCACGCCTGGACCCGTGAGGGCTGCACCTACTGCCCCGACTTCGCGGCCGAGCACGCCGACATCTCCACCGGCGGCATCGGCAAGGACAACGACTGGACGCTGACCATCGTCCGCACCGACCTGGGGCGCGAGATCATCAGCCGCATGATCGCCGACGGCACGATCATCGCCCGGCCGGGCGACGAGGACCCGGGGGCCATCGCCCTCATGAACAAGCTGGCGGCCAAGAGCCGCGAGCGGTGGCCCGCGTTCGCGGTGCCCGACCCCCAGTTGTCCGCCAAGGCCGGCGCCGCCGCCGGCCAGGGCTAACCGCCGTCGGGGTGCCGGCCGGCGCAGGCGGCGGCCAGCGCGGCGATGTCGTCGGGGATGGCGGTCGGGTCGGCGCGGATGGCCCGGTCGACCTCCTCGAACCGCTCGTAGGGCACGGTGGCGGCCAGCTCGTCGTAGAAGCACCGGCACACGGCCTCGCTCGCCCCGGCGGCACAGGCATCCACGAAGTCGGCCCGGCGGTCGGCCGTGTAGCCCCGGCCGCCGCCACCGTCGCCGCAGCCGGCGAGTCCGACCGCCGCGACGAGCGCGGCGGTCAGGAGGGCGCGGCCGTTGTGGCGGTGGTGAGGCACGAGTCGAGGATGTCCACCAGCTCCTGCGGTCGGGCGTCGGGGTCGTCGTTGAGCTGCTGGTCGATCTCGACGAAGCGGTCGAAGGGCACGGTCGCCTCGAACTGGTCGTAGGCGCATTGGCACACGCCGTCGCCGGCGGAGCTCGCCTGGCACTCGCTGAGGAACGCGGTCTCGACGGTGTCGGTGTACCCGCCGGCCGACGAGGTCGTGGAGGTGTCGCCGGTGCCGCCCCCGGTCTCGTCGCCGCCGCCGTCGCCCCCGCCCATCTGGAACAGCACGAGGATGACGACGAGGGCCACCGCGGCGATGGCGCCCACGGCGATCCACAGGGTGCGCTTGTCGCCGCCGGTGGTGACCCGCATGCCCGGCGCGGCCGGGTAGCCGCCCGAGGGCACGCCGGTGCCGGCCCGCGGCGTGCCGCCGTACGGCGTGGCCGGGCGGCCGATGGGCGGCACCGGCCGCTCGCCCGACGGGACCCCGGTGCCGGCCCGGGGCGTGCCGCCGTAGGGCGTGGCCGGCCGGCCGGGACCGCCGGGGGGCGGCGTCGCGAGGGGGCCCGCCCGGGCCGACCCGGTGTCGGGCGGCGCCGAGGGCCGCCCGACACCCGAGGGCGGGGGGTTCGGTGGCCGTCTGCCCGCCGGGCCTGCGT
>DASXRH010000532.1:0-2173 GCA_036506715.1 Acidimicrobiales bacterium | reverse complement strand
CCCGGGACGCCCGCGCCGCCGGGACCAGCGCCGACAGCACGGTCACCACCGTCCCCACCGCCAGGCACACGGCGAACGACCGGGGCACCACCACCGCCTGCGCCCCGGGCACGAACGTCCCGGCCAGCACCGACGCCAGCGCCACCCCGAGCCCGTAGCCCACCAGCGCCGCCAGCAGCCCGACCACGAACGACTCGATGACCACCGCCCCGACCACCTGGCGCCGGCTGGCGCCGAGGGCACGCAGCAGCGCCACCTGTCGCTGCCGCTGGGCCACGATGAACGTGAAGCTGGTGTAGATCACGAACGAGCCCACAAGCACCGAGAGGAGGGCGAACACCAGCAGGAACGTGCGGATGCCGCCGAACGTCTCGCGGGCGGCCTCCTGCGCCTCGGCCACCAGCACCTGGCCTGTCACCACCTCGACGTCGTCGGCCGCCGGCGTGCCCGCCAGCGCCCGCCGCACCGTGTCCCGCACGGCCACGGCGTCGGCGCCCGGCTCGACCAGGATCGACACGGTGTCGACCTGCCCGGGCTGGGCGAGGAACGCCTGTGCGGTGTCGTCGTCGAACAGCGTGACCGCCGTGCCCGCCGGGCTGTCGGCCCGGCCGAAGCGGGCGATGCCGACCAGCGTGGCCCGGTGGACCCCGTCCTGGGTCTGGAACGAGGCCACGTCGCCGATGCGGTAGCCGGTCTTCGACGCCGTGCGCTTGTCGAGCACGATCTCGTTCGGCCCCTCGGGCGCCCGCCCGTCGACCAGCTCGAACGGGTTGAGCTCGTCGACGACACCCCAGTTGGTGCCGATGGTCGGGGCCCCGAAGTCGGGGTTGCCGTAGGGCCTGCCGTCGGACCCGATGGGCCGGGCGTAGCCCTGCACGTACCCCTCGGCGGCGGCCACCCCGTCGAGCCCGCGCACCTCGTCGACCAGCCCGGCGTCGATGCGGGGCCGGGCCTCGCCCCCGCCGAACTGGGCGCCCAGCTCGAACTGGGCCTGGCCCCGCACGGCCACGTCGGTGCCGGCGTAGAGGCCGCTGAACAGGTCGTCGAACGTGCGGCTGATCGTGTCGGTCAGCGTGACGACGCCCGCGACGAACCCGACGCCGATGGCGACGGCCAGGAACGTGAGCACGTAGCGGCCGACGTGCCCCCGGAGGTCCCGCAGCGACAGCCTGAGCATCCGGTCCTACCCGAGGATGCGGCCGTCGGCGAGGTAGAGGACGTGGTGGGCGAAGGCGGCGGCGTCGCGGTCGTGGGTGACCATCACGATCGTCTGGCCGAGCTCGTCGACCGCCGAACGCATGAACCCCAGGATCTCCGCGCTCGACCGGGAGTCGAGGTTGCCGGTGGGCTCGTCGGCGAAGATGATCGACGGCCGGCTGGCCAGCGCCCGGGCTATGGCCACCCGCTGCTGCTGCCCACCCGACAGCTCGGCGGGCCGGTGGGCCAGCCGGGTGCGCAGGCCGACGGTGTCGACGACGAAGTCGACCCAGCCCCGCTCGGGCCGCTTGCCGGCCAGCGCCAGCGGCAGCGTGATGTTCTCGAGGGCGGTGAGCGTGGGAACCAGGTTGAACGCCTGGAACACGAAGCCGACGCGGTCGCGCCGCAGCTTGGTGAGCGCCCGCTCGGACAGGGCGGAGAGGTCGGTGCCGTCGATGTAGGCGTGGCCCGACGTGAGCGTGTCGAGGCCCGCCGTGCAGTGCATCAGCGTGGACTTGCCCGACCCCGAGGGGCCCATGATGGCGGTGAACCGCCGCGCCGGGAACCCCACCGTGATGTCGGCGAGGGCCGTGACGGCGGTGGCCTCGTGGCCGTAGACCTTGTGGGCGTGCACCGTGCCCGCCGCGATGGCCGGGACCTCTATTGACGCGGCGGTCGGTACGCGGCGCACGCCCGCAAGATAACGGGGTGAGGGCGCCCGGGCGCCCCCGATGTCAGCTCGGCTGCTTCACGAGGCGCAGGTAGGGCTTCTTGGCGTCCCAGCCCTCGGGGAAGCGGTCCTTGGCCTCCTCGTCGGACACGGCGGGGATGATGATGACGTCCTCGCCCTGCTTCCAGTCGGCGGGGGTCGACACCTTGTACTTCGCGGTGAGCTGGAGCGAGTCGATGACCCGCAGCAGCTCGTCGAAGTTGCGCCCGGTGGACTGCGGGTAGGTGAGCGTGAGCTTGACCTTGT
>DASXRH010000531.1:0-2955 GCA_036506715.1 Acidimicrobiales bacterium | reverse complement strand
GAATCATCAGCACAGTGCGGTACTCGGCACGAAGTGCCGACCGATCACTGCGTGCATCCCGAAGGGTGCACCGGTGAGCGAGCGGAGCGAGCGAATCATCAGCACAGTGCGGTACTCGGCACGAAGTGCCGACCGATCACTGCGTGCATCCCGAAGGGTGCACCAGTGAGCGCCGCCACCGGATCGGTGGCCGTGACCGTCAACGGCGACGACCACGCCGTCGCGGCCGGCACCACCGTGGCCGGCCTGCTCGACACGCTCGGGGTCGAGCCCCGGGGCATCGCCGTGGCCGTCGACGGCGAGGTCGTGACCCGCCGGACCTGGCCCGACCGGGTGCTGGCCGCCGGCGAGCACGTCGAGGTCCTGTCGATCGCGCAGGGAGGCTGACGGTGGACGATCCCCTGGTGATCGCCGGCGAGGAGTTCGGGTCCCGCCTCATCCTCGGCACCGGGGGCGCCCCCAACCTCGACGAGCTGGAGCGGGCGCTGGTGGCGTCGGGCACCGAGCTGACGACGGTGGCGCTGCGCCGGGTCGACCCCCGGGCGCCGGGGTCGCTGTTCGAGGTGCTGGCCCGCACCGGCATCCGCCCGCTGCCCAACACGGCCGGCTGCTTCACCGCCCGCGACGCCGTGCGCACCGCCCAGCTCGGCCGGGAGGCGCTGGAGACCGCGTGGGTCAAGCTCGAGGTGGTGGCCGACGAGCGCACGCTGCTGCCCGATCCGGTCGAGCTGCTCGACGCCGCCGAGCAGCTGGTCGACGACGGGTTCGTGGTGCTGGCCTACACCAACGACGACCCCGTGCTGTCCCGGCGGCTGGAGGCCGCGGGGGTGGCGGCGATCATGCCCCTCGGCGCCCCCATCGGCAGCGGGATGGGCATCCGCAACCCGTACAACCTGGCCATCATCCGGGAGGCCGCTGGGGTGCCGGTGGTGCTCGACGCCGGCATCGGCACCGCCTCCGACGCCGCCCTGGCCATGGAGCTGGGATGCGACGCCGTGCTGCTCGCCACCGCGGTGACCCGGGCCCGCCACCCGGTGCAGATGGCCACCGCCATGCGCCACGCGGTCGAGGCCGGACGGCTGGCGCGGCTGGCGGGGCGCATCCCCCGCAAGCTGTACGCCGAGGCGTCGACCAGCTTCGAGGGCCTGGCCGAGCTGTGACCCGGCTGGTGGTGGTGACCGACCGCGCCCAGGCCGGCGACCGGGGCCTGGTGCCCGTGGTGGCGGCGGCCGTCGCCGGGGGAGCCGGCACGGTGCTGCTGCGGGAGAGGGACCTGCGGCCGGCCGAGCGCCGGGCCCTGGCCGTCGAGCTGCGGTCGCTGACCGCCGGCGCCGGCGCCGACCTGGTGGTCGCCGGCGACGCCACCCTGGCGGCCGAGGTCGGTGCCGACGGGGTCCACCTGGCCGCCACCGACCCGGCGCCGGCCCCGCCGGGGGTGGCGTGGGGCCGGTCGTGCCACACGGTGGCCGACCTGCGGGCGGCCGGCGCCGCCGGCGCCTCCTGGGTGACGTACTCGCCGGTGTTCCCGACCGCCTCCAAGCCGGGCTACGGGCCGGCTCTCGGCCCCGCCGGCCTGGCGGCCGGCTGCCGGGCCGTGCCCAGCCTGGCCGTCTGGGCCCTCGGCGGCGTCACCCCGGGCCGGGTCGCCGCCTGCGTCGCCGCCGGCGCCGCAGGGGTGGCGGTCATGGGCGGGATCATGGCCGCCGCGGACCCTGGCGCCGTGGTCGGGGCGCTGGTGGCCGAGCTGCGGGCGGCGGCGGCGTGACCGGCAGCCCGACGCCGCCGGTGGCGCTGACGATCGCCGGGTCCGACTCGGGGGGCGGGGCCGGTATCCAGACCGACCTGGTGACCTTCGCCGCCCTCGGGGTCCACGGGGCCAGCGTGATCACGGCCCTCACGGCCCAGAACACGATGGAGGTGACGGGGGTGCACGTGCCCCCCGTCGACTTCCTGCTGGCCCAGCTCGACGCCGTGCTCACCGACCTGCCGGTGTCGGCGGTCAAGACGGGGATGCTGGCCACCGAGGCCGTGGTGCGGGCCGTGGCCGACGTGGCCGCCGCCGGGCGGCTGGCCCGGCTGGTGGTCGACCCGGTGCTGGTGTCGTCGACGGGGGCCCGGCTGCTCGACCCGGGGGCCGAGGCCGCCTACGTCGAGGCGCTGCTGCCGCGGGCGCTGGTGGCCACGCCCAACACCCGCGAGGCGGCGGCCCTGCTCGGCGCCCCGGTGGCGACGGCGGCCGACGCGGCCGAGGCCGCCCGCCGGTTCGGGGCCCTGGGCCCCGACTGGGTGGTGGTCAAGGGCGGCCACGTCGACGACCCGGCCGACGCCGTCGACGTCGTGTACGAGGCCGCCACGGGCACGGTGACGGAGCTACGGCGGCCCCGGGTCGTCACCTGCAACGACCACGGCACCGGCTGCACCTTCGCTGCCGCCACCGCCGCCCTGCTGGCCGGCGGCACCGCGGTCCCCGAGGCGCTGGAGCGGGCCAAGCAGTTCGTGTACGAGGGCCTGGTCGACTCGGCCGGCTGGGTGCTGGGCGGCGGCCACGGGCCGGTCAGCAAGTTCGGCCGCGTCCCGCCGGCCGTCAGGCCGTAGGGCCGCCGGGCGCGGGCGCCGACGGTCCGCCGCTACCGACCACACCTGTCGCCGCCAACTCCGGCAGCCCGCCCCGCCACCGGCCGGGGCCGGCCAGCCACCCTCGGCCGGGGTCGCAGCCGTCGGCGACCTGGCACCACCGGCACCGGGCCGACGGCGTGGCGTCGGCGGGGTCGAAGCCGCGGTCGAGGGCCACCACCCGCTGGTGGACGACCGCGGCCACCATGCGGCCGCCGGCGGCCAGCACGCCGTCGTCGACGGCCAGGCGGGCGCGCTCGCCGCTGTCCCCGGCCGTGACCACGACGGCCTCGGGGGCGATGCCCCAGCACAGCGCCCCCGCCGCCGCCTCCACCGTGGCCC
>DASXRH010000530.1:0-1827 GCA_036506715.1 Acidimicrobiales bacterium | reverse complement strand
CAACCCGACCCGCACGGTGCGGCTCAGCTTCCTGGCCGGCTGAGCCGCGCACGTCCTCACTCGGGGTGGCGGGGCATGTGGAGGGTGGGGTCGGCCTCGGCGACGACCCCGGTGGCGTCGGGATCGGGCGCGGGGCCGCCTCCCGCCGCCCCGGCAGCCGGCTCGTTCCCGGTCCCGGCGTCCCGGCCGGCGTCGCGTGCGGCCGCGGCGGGCGGGTCCACCCCGACGGCCTCGGTGGCATCGGGGTCGGACGGGTGGGGGTCGCCCGACACGGTGGTCATGGCCCCGGCGTCGTCGTCGATGCCGGCCACCACCGGGGGCATGGCCCCGGCGGCCGGGAACAGCGAGCCCCCGGAGGCCACGGCGGGCGCGGCGGGGGCGGCGGGGGGCGCCCACCACGGCAACGGCGGGTCGCTGATGCGCTCCGCCGGGGCGGGGGGCGCCCAGGGCTCGAGGTCGTCGACCGCCGCCGCCGGGGCGGTCCGGGTGGCCAGCGCCACCGCCAGCCCCACCAGCCACCCGGTCCACAGCCCGAAGGCGGCGCCGGCGTTGACCGCGCTGACCAGCCGATCGACGTAGGTGCCGGGCAGGTCGGCCCCGTCGAGAACGACCGCGTCGACCCACGCGTAGGCGGCGGCGCCGCCAGCGCCCGCGGCCACCACCACGGCCGCCCACCCGGCCAGGACGGTGGGACCCCGGGCTCGCGAGCGGCCGGCGGGCGCGCACAGAAGGCCGGCCACCACCACGAACACGCCCAGGCGGATGACGATGCCCCACACCACGTCGGCCGTGGCGCCGTCGACGTCCCAGCCCGGGAAGCCGGTGAACGTGCGCACCAGCACGGGGTTGTCGGCGTCACGGCCGGCGTCCTGCACCGCGGGGTTGCCGAGTGCTGCGACGAGCACGGCGGTCGTGGCGACCCCAGCCAGAGCGGTTCGTCCTGACATGCTGCTGTTCTATACCCGATCCCACCCTCCGAGGCCATGCGCCACCTAGAGAGATGCCGAGGGCACGCCCCGAACGGGCACCGCCACGGCACCCCGCATCGTCGTTTCGTTGACACGTTGCGTGGGTTGCACCATGCTGCGGGGACACCGGCCGCGAGGGGGTCCGGTGGAACCGAGGGGGGTCCTGACCCGCAGTATGGCGTAACCGACGTGCCGGGGCCGGGGCCCGGGGGGAGCTCCCGGCCCCGGGGCGGGCGGTCAGCGCCGGGCCGGGGGCGCCGGCGGCCGCCGCCCCGCCCGCGGCCGGGCGTGACGTGGTGCCTACCAGCCGGCCGTCGGTCCGGTGCCGGCGGTCGCCCGGTCAGCGGGCGACGAAGTACTTCGCCTGCGGATGGTGGCACACGAGGGCGGACGTCGTCTGCTCGGGCTGGTACTGGAAGCCCGTCTCCACGCTGCACACCAGCCCGACGCGCTCGCCCTCGAGCAGGGCCAGCACGGTCATGTTGTCCTCGAGGTCGGGGCAGGCCGGGTAACCCCACGAGTAGCGACCGCCCCGGTACTGCTGGCGGAACAGGCCGGCCAGCGACGGGCCGTCCTCGTAGGCGAAGCCCCACTCCTCGCGCATGCGGCGGTGCCAGTACTCGGCCAGCGCCTCGGCCATCTCGACGCCGAGACCGTGGAGCAGCAGGTACTCCTGGTAGCGGTCGTCGGCGAACAGCTTCGCCGTGCGCTCGGACACGGCGGGGCCCATGGTGACGATCGAGAACCCGGCGTAGTCGACGTCGGGTCCGGCAGCAGGCCGGAAGAAGTCGGCGATGCAGTAGTAGGGCGCCTTGCTCTGCCGGGGGAACGGGAACCGGGCCCGCTCGGCGGTGCGGGT
>DASXRH010000529.1:0-11228 GCA_036506715.1 Acidimicrobiales bacterium | reverse complement strand
AACCGGTGGGTGAGCGGCAGCCGACCGCCGGCCTCCGCCTCGCCGACCACGTCCGCCATCGCGCCAGCCTGATCGCCGGCTACCGCCTCGACGGCGGCGATCAGCGCCCGGGCGTCGGCCGTCGACGCCTGCGGGCCCAGGTGGTCACCCCGCGGGCGGGGATCGCGGGTCACCGCCAACCGCGGCGCCCGCCGGCTGCCGGCGACCGTGACGTAGCGGTAGCCGCGCCAGCGCCCGGCGCGCCGGTCGTGCCGGGGCTGGAGGGCCTGCGCGAGCCGGATGGCCGTGACCTCGGCCCCGAGCGGGGTCGGGCACACCCGGTGCTCGATGCGATGCACCACCCGGAGGAGGTGGCCGACCGCCCGCTGCTCGTCGGCGGCCTCGCCGTCACCTTCGGCCGGCACGAAGAACGACCGCACCCGGCACCGGAGGTCTGTCGCCCACCCGACGTACACCGGCCGGTCGCGGCTGTCGCGCAGCACATAGACGCCGGGCGCCCGGGGCAGCCCGGACGTCAACGCCAGCTTGGGCGCCTGGGGGTGGCCGGCCGAGGCCGGCAAGGCCAGCAGGTCGTCGAGCGCGCCCACTCCCAGACCGGCCGCTCGTTCGAGCAGCAGGTGGAGCAGGTCGGCGGTGGCGAGCACGTCGCTCAGCGCCCGGTGGGAGGGCCGGTGGTCGAGCCCCAGCTGCTCGGCCAGGGTGCCGAGCCGGCAGTCGTCGACGTCGCCCCGGAGCAGCCGCCGGGCCAGCGCCACCGTGTCGACCGTGCGCACCGCCAGCGCGGCCCGCTCGCGGGCGGTGAGCGCGGCGTCGAGGAAGGCGACGTCGAACCGGAGGTTGTGGCCGACCAGGACGGCGCCGCCCACGAACTCGAGCAGGGCGGCCAGCACGCCCGACAGCGGGGGAGCGGCGGCCACCATGTCGCCGGTGATGCCGGTGAGCCGGGCCACGGCCGGCGACGGTGCCAGGCCCGCGTCGACCAGGCTCTGGAACGTGCCGAGGCACTCGCCGCCCCGGAACTTGGCCGCGCCGACCTCGGTGATGCCGCAGGCGGTGGGGGACGTGCCGGTGGTCTCGAGATCGACCACGCAGAACGTGACCTGGCGCAGAGGAGTGGTGGGTTCGTCGTAACCGTGGATCACTCTTGTGACACTACCAGAACACCTGTACCCTTGCGAACATGAGTTCGATCGATGGGTTCGTGGCCCGCTGCCACGGTCGGCAAGGGGCATCGGCACGGTCGGTAGGCTGCGCTCGTGTCCATGCGCTATCGCTGTTCCTCCTGTGGCAACCTGACGCGCTTCGACGTGGTGACCTCCCGGCGCACCCGGGCGTTCCACCACTACACGGTGGGGGGCGAGCTGCGGGTCGAGGACGAGACGGTGCTCGCGGAGCACGTCGAGCAGGTCTCCTGCCGCTGGTGTGGCACCGGCTCCGGTGTCGAGCGGTTGGACGAGGCCGTGCCCGATGCCGCGGCGGGCGACGCTGCCCCGGTGGCCGACCAGTCGAG
Source organism: Acidimicrobiales bacterium (assembly GCA_036506715.1). Lineage (GTDB taxonomy): Bacteria > Actinomycetota > Acidimicrobiia > Acidimicrobiales > VFJN01 > ZC4RG19. Next base: position 9,718 of record DASXRH010000529.1, on the reverse strand, counting down.
GGCGAGCTGAGCGACGCCACCGGCGTCATCCGCCCGGCCATCGAGTCGGCACTGGCGGTGGCCCGGGCGGGGGTGAGCGCCGATCCGGTCGTCCCGCCCCCGCCAGCGCTGCGTCCGTACCTCGGGTTCGCCCGGCTGACCCCGCGGTCGCTGGAGGCGGTGGCCCGGGTGGTCGACCGCGACGACGAGTTCCGGTCCCGGGTCGTGGCCGCCGTCGACGAGGACGAGGTGGGGCGGGCCGGGTGGCTGTGGCTGACGCGCCCGGACGGATGGCAGGCCGAGGTGGCCGAGATCGCCGCCGACGCCGCCGCCCGCGAGGACGAGAAGCGCGATGCCCGGGCCGAGCGGTCGGCCACCAAGCGGCTGGCCGCCGCCCAGGCTGCCGCGGCGCGGGCCGAGGCGTCGGCGACGGCGGCGCTGGCCCAGCTCGACGAGGTGCGGGCGGCGCTCGCGGTCGCCCACGAGCGGCGGGAGGCCGCCGAGCAGCAGGCGGCCGAGCTGACCGCCAGCGTGGCCGAGCTCACCGCCGAGCGGTCGGCGGCGGTGCGCCAACTCAAGGAGGTGGAGGCGCGCCTGGTCCAGAAGTCGACCGAGCTCAACGCCACCAGGGCCCGCCTGCGCGAGATCGGGTCCGACGCCGCCGCGACCGGCGCCGCCGGCCGGCCTCGGTCATCCGACGAGCCGGCGCCGCCGTCGGTGCCGCCGGACCCCGCCGGTGCACCGTCGTCGGCGGCCGAACCCGGGCCGGCCGTGTCCGAGGCACCCGTGACACCAGTCCCGGCGGCGCCGTCGACAACGGGCCCGGTGCCTGGGCCCGGCGGCCCGGCCGCATCGGGCGACCTGGCCGCCGAGCTGGCCCGGGCCGCCGAGGGGGCGGCGTCGTTGGCCGACGGGCTCGCCGGCCTGGCCCGGTTGGTGGCGACCAGCCCCGCGGCCGGGCAGGCCGTCGCCGGCCGACCACCGCCGGCTGGCGCGCCTCTCGGCTCGCCGCCCGCCGACGGGTCCGCCGCGGGCGCGGCACGCGACGGCCCGAAGGTGGCCGGGGTGCCGCCGGCCCGGCGGGTGCCGCGATCGCTGCCGGGCGGCGTGTTCGACGACTCGGTCGAGGCGGCCGAACACCTGCTGCGCACGCCCGGCGCCGTGCTCATCGTCGACGGCTACAACGTCTCGATGACGGCGTGGCCCGAGCTGCCGGTGGCCGATCAGCGCCGCCGGCTCGTGGCCGCTCTCGCCGACCTCGCGGCCCGCACGGCCACCGCCACCGAGGTGGTGTTCGACGGCGCCGAGGTCGACACGCTGTCGGTCCCGGTGCCGGGGCGCCAGCTCGTGCGCATGCGGTTCTCGTCGCCCGACATCGAGGCCGACGACGTGGTCATCGACATGGTGGGCCGGCTGCCGGCCGCCACCCCGGTGATCGTGGCGTCGAGCGACAAGCGTGTCCGCGAGGGCGCGCGCCGGGGCGGTGCCAACGTGCTCCACGCCGCCCAGCTGGTGGCCGTGCTGCGCCGCTGACGGTCAGGTGGCCGGGGCTGCGGACCGCGCGCGCCGGGCGAGCTCGACGGTGGCCGACCGGATGGCGCCCGGTGTGGTCACCGGCCCGTCGAAGCCGAGCCGGACCCGGCCCGACCCGTCGGGCCCGGTGACCCACAGGTCGAGGCCGTAGCGATCGAGGGCGGTGACCTCGGCCGTCGTCGCCTCCACCCGACCGCCCAGATGTCGGGCGATGAGCAGGTAGGCGTCGGCATGGTCGGCGTTCAGATGGTCGATGGCGCCGGCGGCGACCGCGTCGACAGGGTCGGGCTCGGCAGACTGCCATGCGTCGACGTCGATCCACGACATGCGGCCGTAGCCACCGACGAAGCGCACCGACTCGACCTCCAGCGCCCACAGCGCGAAGTCGCCGAAGTCGATGTACCCGGCGGCGTGGGGGTTCCCCTCCAGGTGGGCGGCACGTGCCGCGGCCACCTCGTGGTCGGGCACTGGTGCCGCGCGGCCCACCAGGGTGAGCCGAGCCGCAGCCAGTGGATCGGCACCGGCGGCGACGGGGCGGGCGATCAAGAGGGAGGCCCGGGCGTCACTGCCCAGGTTGCGGGTGTGCTCGGCCAGCTCGGAGATGCACAGCACTGGCCGGGCGCCCGCGTCCAGACCGAACGGTGCCAGCGACCCGAACGGGGTGCCGGCCGGGTTGCGCCCGATGGTCGAGAGAACCCCCGTCGTCACCGCCGCCGCCAGGGTGCGGGCCCGCTCCGCGTCGCTCGGCTCGCGGCCGATCACCACCGGTGCCGCCGCGGGTGGCGCCGGCGTCACCGGCGTCGGCACTTCGTGGTCGGTGAACTCCCGCTCAGCCACCGGGCGCCGCGCACGGGGTCCGGGCCGAGGCGTGGAAGGAGCGATGGGCGTCGGTGGACACGATCCACGCACCATCGACCTGACCGACGTCCATCGTCAACCCCGAGCAGGCCTCGGTCCCGCCGTACAGGACGATGACCACGGGTCCAGGGGGCCTTGACTGTCACAGGGCGTCCGTAGTGTCCGCAGCGTGAAGTCCACGCCAGCGCCGCAGGTTTCCCGGCTGCGAGGAGACGACCGTGCCGCGACCCGACAACGCCCGACCCTCGCCCGCGCCGGGCGACGGGGAGCCCCTCGTCATCGACTGCGACGACTGCGCGATGCAGGGCACCGATTGCTGCGCAGACTGCGTGGTCACCTTCATCTGCTCCCGCGAGCCCGGCGAGGCCGTGGTGGTCGACGTGGCCGAGGAGCGGGCGATCCGGCTCCTGTCGACGGCCGGCCTGGTGCCCGAGCTTCGACACGTCCGCCGCACCGGCTGAGCCCGGCGGCTGCGCCGGGCGGACCGGGCACCCGGTGCGGATCGGGGGGTGAGTTGCCCGTCCCGGCCCGGGTCGGCACGATGGCCGCGTGGCCACCGCCGTCCGTCCGTCCCGGCACGTCCCCGACGTGGCCGACCTGGTGGCCCTCGGGCGGGCCCACGGGCTCGACGCCGTGGGTGTCGCCCCGGCAGCGGCCTTCGCCACCACGCGCCGCCACCTCGACCGCCGGCGGGCCGGCGGTCTGCACGGCGGTATGGCGTTCACCTACCGGTCGCCCGGGCGCTCGACCGACCCGGCCGCGGCCCTGCCCGACGCCCGGTCGATCGTCGTCGCCGCCCGCAGCTACCGGCGGTCCCCGCCGGAGGAGGCGCCCGCAGCCGCCCGCGGGACGGGGCCCGCCGGTCGGGTAGCGAGCTACGCCTGGGAGGACCACTACCGGCCCCTCCGCCAGGCCCTGACCGCCGTCGCCCGGCGGTTGCGGTCCGACGGCTGGCGGGCGCGGGTGGTGGCCGACGACAACGCCCTGGTCGACCGTGAGGCCGCCTACCGGGCCGGGCTCGGCTGGTACGGCAAGAACGCCAACCTGCTGCTGCCCGGGCAGGGGAGCTGGTTCGTGCTCGGCTCGGTCATCACAGATGCGCCGCTGCCGACCACCCCGGATCGGGTCGAGGACGGCTGCGGGACGTGCACCCGCTGCCTCGACGGCTGCCCCACGGGGGCGATCGTCGGGCCGGGCGTGGTGGACGCCCGCCGGTGCCTGGCCTGGCTGCTGCAGGTCACGGGGTCCTTCCCCCGGGAGTACCGGGTGGTGCTCGGCGACCGCCTCTACGGGTGCGACGACTGCCAGGAGGTGTGCCCGCCCAACCGCCGTCTCGACCGCCTCGGTGCCGCCCCCGCAGCGCCCGCTGCGGCCGAGCCGACGGTCGACCTTCTCGGGTTGCTGGCGGCCACCGACGACGAGCTGCTGGCCCGGCACGGCCGCTGGTACATACCCCACCGCGAGCCTCGCTACCTGCGCCGCAACGCGCTGGTCGTGCTGGGCAACGTGGGCGACCCCGCCGACGAGCGGGTGGTCCGGGCGTTGAGGTGCTCGCTCTCGAGCCCAGACGCGATCGAGCGGGGCCACGCCATATGGGCGGCCCGGCGGCTGGGGCGTGACGACCTGCTGGCCGAGGCCGGGCTCGATCCCGGCACCGAGACCGATCCCGAGGTGCGCGCCGAGCTGGTCGCACCCGTCGAACGCCGGCGCTGAGACGCGCCCCCGAGGAAACCTGTGTCCCACCTGCTCGTGACCAACGACTTCCCGCCGAAGCTGGGCGGCATCCAGTCCTATCTGTGGGAGCTGTGGCGCCGGCTCGACCCTGCCACCTTCACGGTCCTGACCACGCCCTACGAGGGTGACGCCGCCTGGGACGCCGAGCAGCCGTTCCGGGTGGTGCGCACGCCCCAGAAATCCCTGCTGCCTACCGGCTCGCTGGCTCGGCGGATCGACGCGCTGGCCGCCGAGACCGGCGCCGCTCTGGTGGTGCTCGACCCGGCGTTGCCCGTCGGGCGGCTGGGGCCCCGGCTGTCGCGGCCCTACGGGCTGGTGCTGCACGGAGCCGAGGTGACGGTGCCGGGCCGCCTGCCCGGAGCCCGCACGCTGCTGGGCCGGGTGCTGCGCGGGGCGTCGGAGGTGATCGCCGCCGGCGGCTACCCGGCCGACGAGGGCGAGCGGGCGGCGGGCCGGGCGCTGCCGGTGACCGTGGTGCCGCCGGGGGTCGATCCCCACCGCTTCCATCCCTTGGATGCCGAGGCCCGGGCCAAGGCCCGGGCCCTGTTCGACCTGCCGGCCGACGGGCGGGTGGTAGTGAGCGTCAGCCGGCTGGTGCCCCGCAAGGGGATGGACGTGCTCATCGAGGCCGCGGCCCGGCTGGCGCCCGAACGGCTCGACCTGGTCGTCGCCATCGGCGGCAGCGGCCGCGACCGCGGCCGGCTGGAGCGGCTGGTCGACCGGTCGGGGGCGCCAGTGCGGCTGCTGGGTCGGGTGCCGGACGCCGACCTGCCGGCGCTGTACGGCTGCGCCGACGTCACGGCCATGCTGTGCCGCAACCGGTGGGCGGGGCTCGAGCAGGAGGGGTTCGGCATCGTGTTCCTCGAGGCGGCGGCGTGCGGGGTGCCGCAAGTCGCCGGGGCCAGCGGCGGGGCCGCCGAGGCCGTGGTCGACGGCGAGACGGGCGTGGTCGTGGCCGAACCCCACGATCCCGAGGCCGTGGCCCGGGCGTTGGCGACGCTGCTCGACGACGAGCCCCGGCGGACGGCCATGGGGGCCGCCGCCCGCGAGCGGGCAGCCCGTGACTTCGCCTACGACGTGCTGGCCGAGCGGCTGGCGAGGGTGCTGGACCGGTGGTGACGCCGGAGGGACCCGACCCCGGCGCCGGCGTCGGCGATGACGAGTCGCCGGCGACCGGGGCCGATGCCGGGGAGGGCAGACGGCTGGCCGGCACGGGGAGCGTCGGCGCCCGGCCTCGGACGGTCGCCGGGGGCGGGGACGATCGGCCTCGGGTGGATCGTGCGGGCGGCGGGGACGACCGGCCTCGGGCGGAACGTGCAGGCGGCGGCGGCGCCGAGCGGCCCGCCGTGGCCGCTGCCGGCAACGCGGACGACCAGCCCCGGGCCGCCGGTGGGGACGGCGCGGGCGACGGGTTGCTCGCCGGCGGCGGCATCGTGCGGTTCGACGTGTGGGCCACCGCGGTGTTCGTCGTCGTGGCCGTGGCGGCGGCGATCTTCCCCGATCCCGTCGACATCGTGGCGGTGCCGCTCGACCTGATCCTGTTCCTCATCGGGTGCTGCACGTTCCTGTGGGCCTACGCCCTGGCCATCGGGCGCAGCCGCTACGAGACCATCACGATGAGCGGCGCCTTCTTCCTCTCCGGCGGCGTGGCGCCCCCGCCGGTCACCCGGGTGCTGCGGGGGCTGCTGGCGGTGCAGGTCGTGGTGGCCGTGGCGGTGGCCGCGGTGCGGCCCTTCACGCCGCTGGCCTTCGCCGTGCTGGTCCCCATGCTCGGGCTGGGGCTGATGGCGCTGTGGGCCGCCCGCCACGGCAGCTTCCCGGCGATCGAGGTCCCCGAGTCGCCGGACCCGGCCGAGCCCGACGGCCCGGCCGGGGGCACCCCACCGGCGCAGTAACGTGCCCTGGACCGTCCGCGACCCGCAGGGGGCTCGACCACATGGCTGACCAGGCGACGCAGCAGATGGTCGTCGGCGCGTCGCCTGAGCGGACCTGGGAGGTCCTCACCGACTTCGAGGACTACCCGGCCTGGGCCCAGGACCTGAAGTCGGCCGAGATCGTGTCCCGCGACGACGAGGGCCGGCCGCTGGAGGTCGCCTTCCGGGCCGCCGCCATGGGCCGTAGCACCAGCTACACGCTGCGGTACGACTACGGCAAGGCCCCCGACGTCCTGGCCTGGAAACTGGTCCGGGGCGACATCACCCGCAAGCTCGACGGGTCCTACGAGCTCGCCCCGGTCGACGGCGAGCCCCACCGCACGGCGGTGACCTACCACCTCGAGGTCGACCTCATCGTGCCCCTCCCCGGGTTCGTCAAGCGCCGGGCCGAGAGCCGCCTGCTCACCACCGCCCTGCGCCACCTCCGGGATCACCTCGAGGCCTGATGGCGCCGGCTGGGGCACCGGCGGGGGGCGACTCACCCACCCGCATCCTGCTGTTCACGGGCAAGGGCGGCGTGGGCAAGACCACCGCCTCGGCGGCGACCGCCCTTCGCTGCGCCGACGCCGGCCTCCGCACCCTCGCCCTGTCCACCGACCCCGCCCACTCGCTGGCCGACGCGTTCGACGTCCCCCTGGGCCCCCTGGTGGCGCCGATCGCCGACAACCTGTGGGGCCAGCAGCTCGACGCCCAGGATCGCATGGAGGACGCCTGGACCGAGATCCAGCACTACCTGCTGGAGGTCTTCCGGTGGGCCGGGGTCGAGGGTCTGGAGGCCGAGGAGCTGTCGGTGATCCCCGGGCTCGACGAGGTGTTCGCCCTGGGCGACATCCGCCAGCACGCGGTCACCGGCGACTGGGACGTCGTCGTCGTCGACTGCGCTCCGACCGCCGAGACAGTGCGCCTGCTCTCGCTGCCCGACGTGCTCGGCCGCTACATGGAGCGCCTGTTCCCGGTGGGACGCCGGGTCAGCAAGGTGGTGTCGCCGCTGGTGGCCCGGGTCACGAGTTTGCCGGTGGCCGGCGACGACGTGTTCGCCGCCACCCAGCGGTTCTACGACCGGCTGGCCGGCGTGCGCGAGATCCTCACCGACGGCCGCCGCACCAGCGTGCGCCTGGTCGTCAACCCCGAGCGCATGGTCATCGCCGAGGCCCGCCGCACGCACACCTACCTGTCGCTGTTCGGCTACCACGTCGATGCGGTGGTCGCGAACCGTCTGCTGCCCGATGACGTCGACGACCCCTGGTTCGCCCGCTGGAAGGCCGCCCACGCCGAGCACCTGGCCGCCATCGAGGACGGGTTCGCCCCGGTGCCGGTGCTGCGGGTGCCGCTGCAGCCCACCGAGCAGGTGGGCCTGGCGGCGCTGCGGGGCTTCGCCGACGCGCTGTACGACGACGAGGACCCCACCGCCCGCTTCGGCGCCTCCGACCCGCTGGGGGTCCGGCGGACTTCGGACGGTGACCTGGTGCTGGAGATCGGCCTGCCGTTCACCGAGCACGACGACCTCGAGCTGGGCCGCAACGGCGACGAGCTGCTCGTTCGGGTGGGTCCCTACCGGCGCGGCATCGTGCTGCCCGATGCTCTGCGGCGCCGGGCGGTGGCCGGGGCCCGGCTGCGGGACGGCCGGCTGACCGTGGCCTTCGGGGACCGGGACGGCGTCGAGCGGGCCGACATGGCGGCGGCGCGGGGGTGAGCGCGATGGAGGAGACGACCATGGGGGCGACGACGGCGAACGGCGAGGACGGCGCAGGGGCGACCGACGTGCACGAGCGGGCCCGCCAGGGGGTCGAGCACCTCCAGGCCGCGGTCCGCGAGCTGATCAAGGCCGCCCGGGCCGCCCTCGACGTGGCCGAGGAGGTGGTGAACGACCCCGAATCGGTGGCCGTGCTCGCCTCCACGTTGGCCGGCCTGGGCGATCTCGCCCGCCGGGCGGCCGGGGGCGGCGGCTGGCCGTCGCCCGCCGCCGAGGCACCCGAGCCGCCGGCCGACCAGAGCGAGGGCCGGGTCCAGCGCATCACGGTGGCGTGACCCCGGGCCCGGCGCGCGGCGGAACGGTCGCCTACCATCGCCGACACACCCGTTCCGGCCGAGGCCCCGCTCGGGCCGGTGCCGGTGTCGACATCTCAGCAGTCGATCGCATCCCAGGAGGCGCCCATGGCCGTCATCACCGAAGCTGCGATCCGGGAGCTGGCGGCCATCAAAGGGGAGCACGCGCCGATCACGTCGTGCTACCTGGACGTGGACGGTCGCCGGCTGGCCCGTCACCAGGACCTCCAACACGAGGTCGAGGTGGTGCTCAAAGGGGTCAGGGCGCGCGCGAACGGTGAGGTGTCGGTGCAGTCCGACCTGCGGCGCATCGAGCAGCTGGTGCGCAGCGGGCTCGACCGGTCGCGGGTGCGGGGGCTGGCCATCTTCGCCTGCTCGGCCGACCGCCTGTGGGAGGTGATCGAGCTGCCGGTGCCGGTGCCGACCCGGGTGGTCATCAACCACGTGCCGGCGGTGGGCCAGCTCGAGTCGGTGCTGCGCGAGCACGTGCCGATCGGCGTTCTGCTGGCGGATCGCCAACGGGCCCGCGTGTTCGTGTTCGAGCTCGGTGAGCTGGTGGAACGGTCCGAGATGTTCGATGCGGTGCCCCGCGACGCCGGCGCCCGGGGCGAGCGCGACCGGGGCGGCGACCACCCGCAGATGATCGAGGCCCACACCCAGCAGCACCTGCGCAACGCCGCCCAGGTCGCCTTCGATGTCTGGACCCAGTACAAGTTCGAGCACCTGGCCATCGCCGCCCCCGACAACCTGGCCGGCCAGCTGGAGGCGGCTCTCCACCCCTACCTGCGCAAGCGGCTGTGCGGCCGCCTGGCCGTCCCGGTCACCGCCGGCCACGGCGAGGTGCTGGCCGCCGCGGAGCAGGTCGAGGCCGCCGTCGAGCGCAGCCGCGAGGCCCGGGTGGTCGAGCGCCTGCGGGCCGCCACGACCGCCGGGCGGCGGGGGCGGGCCGGACTGGCCGCCGTGGTCGAGGCGCTGGGCGACCACAGGGTCGACACGATGATCGTGTCCAAGGGCTTCGCCGCCCCCGGGTGGCGATGCCGCGGCTGTGACACCCTGGCCGCCATGGGGCGCCGCTGCGGCCGGTGCGGCGGCGAGATGGTCGAGGTCGACGACCTCGTCGAGGACGTGGTCGAGGAGGCCCTGGCCCAGTCGTGCCAGATCGAGATCTGCGTCGGCAACGCCGACCTCGACGTCATGGGGCGCATCGGCGCCCTGCTCCGCTATTGAACGCGCTCGGGGGACTGCTGGCCGGGGTCGACGTCGGGGGGACCAAGGTCCTCGGCATCGCCCTCGACCCCGCCGATCCGTCGACGGTGGTCGACGAGGCCCGCCTGCCCACGCCCGACGGCCAGGATGCGGTGCTCGACGCCGTGGCCGAGGTCGTCCGCCGGGTGGAGGGCAGCACCGGGCAGCCCATCACCGCCGTCGGCGTCGGGATCGCCGGCCTGGTCGACCGGACCGGGGTGCTGCGCGTCGGGCCCAACCTGCCCGGAGTGCGGGGTGTGCAGGTCGGCGCCGAGCTGGGCCGCCGGCTCCACGTGCCGATCCGGGTCGACAACGACGCCACCTGCGCCGCCTGGGGCGAGCACCTCGGCGGCGCCGCCCGTGGGGTGAGCGACGCCGTGTGCGTCACG
>DASXRH010000528.1:0-2166 GCA_036506715.1 Acidimicrobiales bacterium | reverse complement strand
CCGGTGACCTCGATCGAGCCGACGGTCTGGCCGGCGTGGACGATCTCGCCCTCGGCGGTCACCACCTCGGGCGGGGCGGCGTGGAACACCCCCGCGGCCGGCGCGGCGATGAGTCGTTCGGGCACGTGCACCTCCTCGGCGGACGCGGCCAGGACGTCGGCCTGGTCGAGGTCGAAGTCGACGGTCTCGAGCGGATGGCTCTCGAGCGCGGTCATCGGGGGGCTCCTGTGGGGGCGAGGCCGCCGACCGCGGGGGCGAGGTCGGCGGGGACGGCGAGGTTGTGGACAACCACGTCGGGCACGGTGCGCTTGGCCAGGCCGGCGAGGACCTTGCCCGGCCCGATCTCCACGAAGGTGGTTGCGCCGGACGCGGCCAGGGTGCGCTGCGAGTCGCGCCAGCGGACGGGTTCGACCAGGTGGCGGGTGAGCTGGTCGGGCCAGCAGGCGGGGTCGGTGTGCCCGAGGGCGTCGGTGTTGGCCACGATCGGCGCGGTGGGCTCGGCGAAGCCGAGGGTGTCGAGCAGGGGGCCCAGCCCGGCGGCGGCGTCGGCCAGCAGCGGCGTGTGGAAGGCGTGGCCGACGTCGAGCGTCATGACCCGGCGCACGCCCAGGTCCCGAGCCCGGTCTGCGGCGGCCTCCAGCCCGCCGGGGGTGCCGGCGATGACGACCTGCCCGGGGGCGTTGTCGTTGGCGATCCACACATCGGGGCCGCCGGCGCACACCGTCGAGGCCACCTCGAGCTCGGCGCCGACCAGCGCGGCCATGCGGCCGGGGTGGGCGTCGGCCGAGTCCTGCGACAGGTCGGCGCGCCGGGCGGCCAGCCGGAACCCGTCGGCCCGGTCGACGGCGCCGGCCGCGATGAGGGCCGTGATCTGTCCGAGCGAGTGGCCGGCGAAGGCCACGGGGGGCTCGTCGACCTGGGCGCGGAACGCCTCCCACGCCACCAGCGACCCCAGGAGCACGGCCAGCTGGCTGGCCCGGGTGGTGGACAGCTCGGCCGCGTCGGCCTCCAGCAGCAGGCGGGCCAGAGGGCGGTCGACGGCCGCCTCGGCCGCGGCCACCACGTCCCACGTGGGATGATCGCGCCAGGCCGAGCCGGCGCCTGGCGTGGCGGCGCCCTGGCCGGGGAAGATGACGGCGTACGGCACGGGGGTGGGGTCCTCCAGCGGGAGAAGGGCGGGCTTGCGGGCGAGAGGTTCTGACCCGTCCCGCTCCCGATGGTTACACGGATCCGTGGAATACTTCGACAAATGTGCCGAAGTTAACGCGCCCGTCGCACGCACGTAGCAGGCGCCGACAAGGAGCCCGAGAGATGCCAGCGCCCGAGCCGGGGGACGAGCCCGAGGAGTCGAACGGGGCGCGCTACCGCGCCGAGGACCTGGCCGCTGACGTGGGCATCAGCGTGCCGCTGCTGCGGTCCTACCAGTCCAAGGGCCTGCTGCCCGCCCCCCGGCACGAGGGCCGGGTGGCCTGGTACGGGCACCACCACCGCGAGCGCCTGCTCCACATCCTCCACCTCAAGGACCGGGGCTACTCGCTGCGGATGATCGCCGAGACCCTCGACGACGCGGGCGAGGTCCCCGTGTGGGCCGACGAGGACCACGAGGTGCTGCGGCTGGCCGAGGTGGCCGAGCGCAGCGGGGTCCCGGTGGCGGTCCTGCGGGCATTGGAGGCCTCCGGCCTGCTGCGGCCCCACCACCTGGCCGACGGCGACCGCTACAGCGAGGCCGACGTCCGCTTCGTCCGCAACGTGCTGGCCCTGCTCGACGTCGGCCTGTCGCTCGACGACCTCATGCGCATCGCCCGCCAGCAGCTCGAGACCTCCGACGCCCTCGGGCGCGACGTCATGGCGGCGTGGTCCCAGCTGGTCGGCACCCGGCTGCGGAAGGGCCGGGGGGGCGGCCGCGACGACCAGGCCACCCGGGTGGCGGCGTCGATCCGGGCCCTGGCCGCCATCGTGGGCCAGCTGGTGGCGTACCGGGTCGAGCGGGCGGTGCTCGACGCCGCCCGGGTCGAGATCGATGCAGCCGGCAGCGACGCCGAGCGCGAGGCGCTGGCCCGGTCGCTGGGGGCGGAGCGCGACTAGCGGCGCGTCGTGCGGATCATGGCGCACACGCCCGCTCCGTCGCGACCGCCGACAACCCGCCCCGAGGACACGCAGACGAGG
>DASXRH010000527.1:0-3220 GCA_036506715.1 Acidimicrobiales bacterium | reverse complement strand
GCGCACGAAGCTGCGCCCGTGCCGGCGCCGCGCGTAGGTGATCGGCACCTCTTGGTAGCGGAACCCCTTGCCCAGCAGGTCGAGGGTGAGCACCTGGGCGTAGTTGAAGTCGTGGACGATCTCGGCGGCGGCGGCCGCTTCCGGCGACAGCGCCCGGTAGCCCGACTGACCGTCGGTCAGGTCCCGGACCCCGTAGCGGCGCACCATCCGCCGCACCCAGGCGGTCAGCACCCGGTTGCCCACCCACCGGTGGAGGCGCATGGCCCGCCGCAGGCCATGGCCCTCGCCGTTGCCGGCGAAACGGGAGCCCACCACGTAGTCGGCCGTGCCCGCCAGCACCGGCCCGACCACGGTGGCCAGCTCCTCGGGGGCGTACTCGCCGTCGGCGTCGAGGAAGGCCACGGCGGCGGCGCTGCCGGCGACGGCCAGGGCCAGGCCCTCCCGCACCGCCGCCCCCAGCCCGCGGTTGCGCCCCAGCGACAGGACGGTGGCCCCGGCGGCGGCCGCCGCGGCCGCGGTGCCGTCGGTCGACCCGTCGTCCACCACCACCACCGTGACCGGGTGGCCGGCCACGGCGGTGGGCGCCCGGCCGACCAGCGCGGCCACCGTCGCCTCCTCGTTGTGGGCGGGTAGGAACACGACCACCGTTCCGGTCTCGGGCACGTTAGGCATTCTTAACCATCGGCACGGCCGCGCACGAGTACGGTGGCCCGCCGTGCCCCGCCCGGTCCTGCGCGCCGCCGTCTCGGTCGGCCTGCTGGTCACCGCGTGGGCCCTGGTCGCCCTGCCCGCCCGGGCCACCGTCAACGCCCGCACGACCGCCGACGAGCCCCAGTACCTGCTGTCGGCGCTCAGCCTGGCCGAGGACCACGACCTCACCATCGGCGACGAGCTGGCGGCCCAGCGCTACCTGCCGTTCCACGAGGTCGGGTTGCCCATCCAGGCCCAGGTCCTCGACGGCGGCCGCCAGATCAGCCCCCACGACCCGCTGCTGCCGATGCTGCTGGCCGTGCCCATGGGCCTCGGCGGCTGGGTCGCGGCCAAGGCCGCCCTGGCGGTGCTGGCCGGGGTGCTGGCGGGGCTGCTGGTGTGGACCGCCCACCGGCGCTTCGCCGTGCCGCTGCCGGTGGCGGCGGGCACCGTGCTGGCCTTCGGCGTGACGGCCCCGCTGACGGCCTACGCCACCCAGGTCTACCCCGAGCTGCCGGCGGCGCTGGCGGTCACGGTGGCCATCGCCACGCTGACCGGGGCCCGGCGCCGGGCCGAGCTGGTGGGGTTCCTGCTGGCCGTGGTGGCGCTGCCGTGGCTGGGGGTCAAGTACGTGCCGGTGGCCGCCGCCCTGGTGGCGGTGGCCGGCTGGCTGCTGGTGGCCGACGGCCGGGTGCGGGCGGCCGTGAAGCTCGCCGCGGGACTGGCCGCCATGGGCCTGGCCTACGTCGTCGCCCACCGGCTCCTCTACGGCGGGTGGACGGTCTACGCGGCCGGCGACCACTTCACGGCCGGCGAGCTGACGGTCATGGGCGATCACCCCGACCGCATCGGCCGGTCCCGGCGGGTCCTGGGCCTGCTGCTCGACCGCGGCTTCGGCCTGGCGGCGTGGATGCCCGGGTACCTCCTGGCCGTGCCCGCCCTCGCCGTCCTGGTCCGGCGCCGGCCGCCGGGTTGGCTCCTGCTCACACTCCCGCTGGCCGCCGGGTGGGCCACCGCCACGTGGGTCGCGCTCACCATGCACGGCTGGTGGTGGCCGGGGCGCCAGGTCGTGGTGGTGACGCCGTGCCTGGTGTTGGCGGTGGCGTGGTGGGCCGGGCAGGTCCGGGCGGTGCGCCCGCTCGTCGCCGCGGCCGCCGCGCTCGGCGCGTTCACATGGGCGTGGCTGGTCGTGGAGGTGCTGCGCCACCAGCGCACCCTCATCGTCGACTTCGAGCAGACGAGCAACCCGCTGTACCGGGCGTGGCGGGCCGTGCTGGTTGACTACCGGTCGCCGCACGCGGGCGACTGGCTGCTCCAGACCCTGTGGCTGGTGCTGCTGGGGGCGAGCGTGGTGGTGGCGCTCAGGAGGCAGCGCCGGCCGTCTCCCGCACCGGCGCCGGTTCGGTCATGACCAGGATGCGGGCGGCGGCGAAGGTGCCGATGCCCACGTGGCGGCCGTCGATCTCGACCGTGGCGGTGCCGTCGGGCGACACGGCGGTCACGGTCCCGCTGTGGCCCGGCTGGACGGCGGCGTCCTCCAGGAAGTCGAGCAGCCCGGGGGTGAACTCGAGCTCCTCGGGGATGCGGGTGACCGTGAAGGCGCCGCCCACCGAGACGTCGGACAGCGCCACCAGGTCGGGGGCCGCGTAGCTCGACCCCGGGATGGGGTTGCCGTGGGGGCAGGTCGTGGGGTTGTCGAGCAGGCGGTTGATGGCCCGCTCGACGGGCTCGGAGATGACGTGCTCCCACTTGCCCGCCTCGACGTGGGCGTCGGCCCACGACAGCCCGAGGATGTCGGTGAGCAGCCGCTCGGCCAGGCGGTGGCGTCGCACCACCTGCTCGGCCAGCAGGCGGCCGTCGGCGGTGAGGTTGATGGCCGTGCCGTCGAGGGCGACGAAGCCCTCGGCCTGCATGCGCTTGATCATCTCGGACACGGCCGGGCGGGACACGTGCAGGCGCTCGGCCACTCGGGCCTGGATGACGTCGACGTCGTCCTCCTTGAGCTCCCAGATCGCCTCGCAGTACTCCTCGAACGCGGGGTGGAACTCGGGTGTCTGGTAGTGCGCCACGTCCCCAGCCTACGGCGCGTGGCGAGCGGTCGGGAGTGCGGTCGAGCACCCGGTGTTACGGTCGCGCGCCGGTCTTGGTCCTGGTCAGCGACGAAAATGTGAAGAGTTTGGGTTCTCGGTGTTTGTGGGTGGTCGGCGTGGGGTAGCGTTGTGGCACAGGCCAGCTGGGGGCGGGGTGCCTGTCCGCCCGCCCGCCCCGCCCCCCTGGCTGTCCTGTGCGGACGGGATCTTCGGGTCCCGTTCTTTCGCGTCCGAGCCCGGGTGCGCCCGCCGCTGGCTGTCACACCCCGTCGGTAGCGTTGGAGCGTGGCCACATCGCTGTTCTCGCCGGCCGTCCGGGCCTGGTTCGAGTCCAGCTTCCCCGCGCCCACGCCCGCCCAGCAGCAGGGGTGGCCGGCCATCGCCGGGGGCGACCACACGCTCGTCCTCGCCCCCACGGGGTCGGGCAAGACGCTGGCCGC